>CAZBGE010000010.1:0-40453 GCA_964491435.1 uncultured Smithella sp. | reverse complement strand
TTTGCGGTAAAAAAATTGGAACTTACGTAGGAGAATGATCATGAAAGAGCAGATTTATTCGAAGTTCAAGGATGGGATGGAAAAAACAATATCTTCTCTGGAGAAATCATTAGGCAGAGTCAGGACCGGCCGGGCGTCCACCGCGCTGCTGGATGGCATCAAGGTTGACTATTATGGAACGCCGACTCCGCTTGCGCAGGTGGCGACTCTTTCTGTTCCGGAAAGCAGACTTATTGTGATTGCGCCGTGGGATGCGACAGCGCTCGGCCCGATAGAAAAAGCAATCCAGAAGTCCGATTTGGGGCTCATGCCTTCCACGGATGGCAAGGTAATTCGCCTTTCCATTCCGCAATTAACGGAAGAACGGCGCAAGGAGCTGGTTAAATCCGTCAAGAAAATGGCCGAGGAAGGCAAAGTGAAGCTGCGCAATGAACGACGCGACGCCAACGAAGCGTTAAAGGATTTAAAGAAGAATAATAAAATGTCCGAGGATGAGTTGCATGACGCCCAGGAAGAGGTTCAGAAGTTAACGGACCGTTATATCGAAAAAACGGATAAAATTCTGGCGGCGAAAGAGAAAGAAATTATGGAGATTTAAGAACAATTGCAGAAAACTACTTCAATGGGGAGTTAAAACTCCCCATTTGTTTTTGAGGAAGATGAAACAGGCAATGTCAAAAATGGATGAAAGTAATCTGCCCCGCCATGTCGCTATTATTATGGACGGCAACGGCCGTTGGGCGAAGCAGCACGCCATGGGACGCATTCGAGGCCATAAAAAGGGCGCCAAAGCGGTCAAGACAACCGTGACAGCGTGCCGCGAGATGGGAATTCAATACCTGACTCTTTTTGCTTTCTCCTCGGAAAACTGGGGCAGGCCGGCAGCGGAGGTTGACGCGCTGATGTCTCTGCTGGGAGATTACCTGGACAAGGAAGCGGCGACGCTGATGAAACAGAAGATTCGTTTGACGACCATCGGAGAGACTGAACGTCTCTACGCGCCCGTCAGGGCGAAACTTCTGGAAGTCATGAAAATGACGGAACTCAATGATCAGATGGTTTTGAATCTGGCTTTAAGCTATGGCGGCCGTTACGAGATCATGATCGCCGTAAAAAAAATGATTGCCGATTGCCAGAAAGGAAAACTGAACGTTGAGGATCTTGATCAGGATATGATGGGACACTATTTATACACATGCAATATGCCTGATCCTGATTTGTTAATCCGCACCAGCGGAGAATATCGCATCAGTAACTTTCTGCTCTGGCAGTTAGCCTATACGGAGCTTTATTTTACCGATGTTTTATGGCCTGATTTCAGTAAAAATGATTTATTGAAGGCGATCACCGTTTATCAGAAGCGGGAACGCCGTTTTGGGTTGACAAGTGAGCAAATTCAGGGGAAATAGCTTTTCATACAAAGGATTTCCATGACGAAAACAAACTCGAATTTGCAGCGATGGCTGACTGGTCTGGCGTTGGGCTTGACCCTGCTTGCGATTATTATTCTGGGGCCTCTGGAATTATTGGCTGTTGTGGTGACGCTGGCTGTTTTGATCGGCGTTTGGGAATACAACAACATCGTTTTCGGTGACGGTTTCCACAAAGAGAAAACAGAAAGCATGATTTTCGCGGTTATGATTCCCCTGACCGTCCTCCTGGGTGATGCCGGGATGCTGCTGGCTTTGCTGACCTTTGCCGTCATGACTGTTTTTATTGTTTTTTTATGGAGGGTTGATGAGGGCGGCTTTGATTTGTCCAGAGTGCTCAAAGTAGTTTTTGGCATGATGTATATTCCCGTCCTGACCTCGCATTTTATTTTGCTCAGAAAACTGGACGGCGGCGTTTACTGGATTGTTCTGGTGCTGGTTATTTCGATTATCGGCGATACGGCGGCGCTTTATGTCGGCAAGTCTTTCGGGAAAAGAAAGCTGCTTGAGCTGGTCAGTCCGGGTAAAACCGTGGAAGGTGCCATCGGCCTCATCATTGGCGGCTCTCTGGCGTCTTGTGCATTCGGCTATTTTCTGTTCCCAAAAATTGCCATGATTCATTTTGTCATTCTCGGACTGGCGGGCGGCATCATCGGGCAACTGGGAGACCTTTGCGAATCCGTCATCAAGAGAAATTACGGCAAAAAAGATGCAAGTTCCCTGCTGCCCGGTCACGGGGGACTGATGGACCGGATGGACAGCCTGATTTTCGTGGCTCCGTTTGTCTATTATTACAGGATATTTGTGATGAGCTGATGAAGAAGATTACTATTTTGGGATCAACAGGTTCAATCGGCGTTAGCACGCTGGATATTGTTGAGAAAAATCCGGATAAATTCTCGGTAGCGGCGCTGGCGGCCGGTCGCAATGTGCGGCTGCTGGCCGAACAGATAATAAAATTTCACCCGGAAATTGCAGCAGTTCAAACATTGCAGGATGCGGAGACTTTACGTCAAATTCTGGGGCAAAAAAATGTTCTCCCCATTTTTTATGATGAACAAGGGGTTGCGGAAGCTGCCGCTTATCCCGCTTCAGATATTGTTGTCTCCGCCATTTCAGGCGCCGCCGGACTGAAACCGGCTATTGCCGCCATCGAAGCGGGGAAGGATCTTGCTCTGGCGAATAAAGAAACGATGGTTGTCGCCGGGCATCTGGTCACCAGAAAAGCCAGGCGAAAAAAAATCAATATTTTTCCCGTGGACAGTGAGCACAGCGCGATTTTTCAGTGCCTGGAGGGACAAAAGCCTGGTAATTTAAAGCGCATCATCCTCACAGCCTCCGGCGGTCCGTTTTATGCTCTATCCCGGGCCGAACTGAAGAAAGTAACTCTCCAGCAGGCGCTAAAACATCCGCGCTGGCAAATGGGACGAAAAATAACAATTGATTCGGCATCTTTGATGAATAAGGGACTGGAAGTCATTGAAGCAAAATGGCTGTTTGATCTGGACATTGATCAAATCGATGTGGTCATTCATCCGCAAAGCGTTGTGCATTCCATGACGGAGTTTCAGGATGGATCTGTTTTAGCGCAAATGGGCGTTGCCGATATGAGAATCCCGATTGCTTATGCTTTAACCTGGCCTGATCGTTTAAAAAATGACTTGCCTTTATTAAATCTTGCCAAAACCGGACCATTGACGTTTCTTGAGCCGGATACCAAAAAGTTTCCCTGTCTTGAGCTGGCCTGTGCGGCGGGGCGCTTGGGGGGGACTGCGCCGGTGGCCTTGAACGCGGCCAATGAGGTTGCCGTTGCCGCATTTCTGGACAACAGAATTTGCTTTCATGAGTTGCCGAAAGTAATAGAAAAAGTATTGCGTAAGCATTCAACAAAAGATAATCCATCTTTGAGCGATATTCTGGACGCTGACGGTGAAGCCAGAAGGCAGGCGGAAAGCATCATTAAAAAGTTAAAGAGAGGATAACAGTTTGACCACTTTAATTGCATTCATCGTTTTACTGGGTATTTTGATTTTTATTCATGAACTGGGGCATTTTTTAGTCGCTCGCCTGTCTGGCGTGGGGGTTCAGAAATTCTCCCTGGGTTTTGGACGGAAAATTTTCGGGAAAAAAATCGGAGAAACGGAGTATGTGGTTTCCTGGATTCCGCTGGGAGGGTATGTCAAACTTCTGGGTGAATCCGGCACGGAGGAATTGCCGCCGGAGGATGAACCAAGATCGTTTTACAGGCAGCCAACCTGGAAGCGCCTGCTCATCGTGCTGGCGGGGCCGGTTTTTAACTTTCTGCTGGCCATTGTCATTTTCATTATTGTTTTCATGTATGGCATTCCCAATCTTCTTCCGGTCATTGGAGAGATGTCGCCTGATTCGGCAGCCGCGTCGGCGGGTATGATCGCTGGCGATAAAATTTTAACGCTCGATGGCAGGAAAATAACTTACTGGGATGAGATAAAACCGGTTATCTCCGAATCCAAAGGCGGCGAAATCAAGGTGACCGTGCTGCGCGGTTCAGCAGAAAAGATCTTTACCGTAAAACCGAAACTGTCCAAGACAAAAAATATTTTCGGTGAAGAAGTATCAGCCTATCTGATTGGCGTATCGCCTGCGGGCAAGACCGTTATTGAAAGAAAAAATCCAGTCGCGGCCGTGGTTTCTTCATGTGAAAAGACATGGGAAATCAGCAAGCTGACGGTGATTTCCGTTGTGAAGATGATTGAAGGGGTGATTTCGCCGCGGACGCTGGGCGGACCTATTTTTATCGCCCAGGTTGCGGGAGAGCAGGTCCGGGAAGGTTTTATTCCTTTTATTGTTTTCATGGCCGTCCTTTCGATTAATCTGGGGGTCATTAACCTGTTTCCGATTCCCGTGCTGGACGGGGGCCACATCTTTTTTTACCTGATCGAAATGATCACACGCCGTGAGATTCCCATTAAGGTTAAAGAATGGTCTCAGCAAATCGGTTTTGTCGCCCTGTTGATGCTGATGATTTTTATTATTATGATCGATATTGAACGGCTCAACATCAAACCGATCAACGATGTTTTGAAAATATTCAAGTAATATGCTGACCTTAGCTTTTGATACCTCTTCCAAAACTGCCTCCGTCGCGATTTTACGGGATCAGGATGTTTTATATGACACGATTATTAATAAAGGCCTGAACCATTCCGAAGTGCTTCTTCCGGCCATGGACGAGGCCTGTCGGCTTACGGGAATCAAACTGCCGGAAATTGATTTGTTTGCCTGTACGCTGGGGCCAGGATCTTTCACCGGTTTGCGCATCGGCGTCAGCACTATTAAGGGCTTGATGATGGCCACGGGGAAACCGGCGGCGGGAGTTTCATCGCTTGCCGCGCTGGCTCTCAATGTAAAGGAAAAAGGCAAAATTATCGGCGCGGTGATGGATGCCGGCCGCGGGCAGGTTTATCTTGCTTACTACCGGTATGACAAAGACGGTGCTTTAAAGCAACAGACGGCCGCAAGAGCATTGGATCCTCAAAGTATTTCTGATACCGGTGAAGAGGAAGTGATTTATGTCGGCGACGGAGCGTTGAAATATGCTGATTTGCTCTGCTCTTGCGCCAACAGGAAAACAGCTCCGGCCCAGGGGCAATTCATTTGCGCTTCCGCCGTGGGAAAGCTGGCGCTTGAAAAATACCGCCGCCATGATTTGCTCGATCTGGCGGGATGTGTTCCTGTTTATTTACGTTCGGCCGACGCCCTGCCTGAAAAGCCGGGAACAGACAAAGTTTGACATGAGTGACTTCACTTATCCGGGAAAACATCGGCCAATAAAGAAAAAACATTTTAAAATCATCAGGTTGTTCATCACAGTCATCTTCTGGATCGCCTTACTCTTCCCGTCTTACCCGGCTTGTGCGGAAGATGTTTTGCGGCAGCAGTTTCAACTTTCGCCATGGTTGAAAACCAGAGTTCCGATTGCATCCGTTGAAGTAAAAAATGCTTATCCGCACCAGGCCATTGATTTCACCCAGGGCTTGCTGTATCACCGGGGATTTTTTTATGAATCAACAGGCCATTACGGGAAATCAAAGCTTCTCCAGAAAGATGTCGCCACCGGCAAAAATCTGCGGGAAGTCAATATTCCTAGGGAATATTTTGGCGAAGGACTTGCGCTTCTCAAAGATAAAATTTATCAACTGACCTGGTGGAATGAAACGGTTATTGTTTACGATGTCCGCTCCCTGAAAGAGATCGGCAGGCTGAAATACCGGGGGGAAGGCTGGGGATTGACCTCCGACGGAAAATATCTGCTGATGAGCAACGGCTCGTCGATCATCACGTTTCATGATCCGGAATCGTTTCAAGTGATCCGGGAAATCCGTGTCCATGACGGAGATACGCCTGTGGGCAATCTCAATGAGCTGGAGCTTGTGAAAGGTGAGATCTGGGCAAATGTCTATATGGAAGATCTGATTGTCCGGATTTCTCCGAAAAACGGCCGGGTAAATGGCTGGATTGATCTGTCGGGGCTTCGCTCGTATCTTCCCCGTAACGCGCAGGTGGATGTCCTCAACGGCATTGCCTGGGATGCGCAGAACGACCGCATCTTTGTGACGGGCAAATACTGGCCGAAAGTCTTTGAAATTCAAATCAAAAACAAAAAGTAATACCAGGTTGCATGCAAAAAATAACGAGTAAATGTAGTCCGAACATTTAGGTTATTAGACCCGTTGACGTAGTTCGGACCTTCAGGTCCGCATTTTTTCGGCGCAGCTAAAGCTACGCACTACGAAGATTACTTTTTTCTCTTCATTTTTGAGCTGCTCTATTTTCTTTTTCATGTGCTTGCGCAATCAAGCTGATTGCGCCAAAATATTTCGGTTCAAACAGCATGTTTGAACCAGCAGGAGGGTTTTAGTCAGGGAACCAGGAATGTGCATTGACGAGGAAGCCTTAATTGCCTTGACCGCTTGAATGTTTTGCACTATAAGCGCCGCAGTTTAAAGCATTTGATATTTCATTTTGGGAGGATAGCCATGAGAATTATTTTACTGGGCGCGCCGGGCGCGGGCAAGGGGACGATCGCTAAACTGCTGACGGAATTTGACGGTTCCGTGCAAATCTCCACCGGAGATATTTTGCGTTCCGCCGTGAAAGAAGGCACGCCTCTGGGGAAAAAAGCCAAAGAATACATGGACCGGGGAGACCTGGTGCCGGATGTCCTGATTATGGACATCATGGAAGCCAGGTTCAAAGAGCCGGATTGTCAAAAGGGGTTTATTCTGGATGGGTTTCCACGGACGATTCCGCAGGCGGAAGATCTGAAAAAACTGCTGGCCAAACTAAACATTAAACTGGATTTTGTGGCCAATCTGGATGTGCCGCGCGACGTCATTCTGGATCGCCTGACCACGCGCCGAACCTGCTGCAATCCATCCTGCCAGGCGATTTACAACATCAAGAGCAATCCTCCGAAAGAAGATGGAACCTGTGTCTTATGCAATCATCAGACGATTCAGCGGGATGACGAAACGGAAGAGGCGATTAACAACCGGCTGGAAACATACAATCAGAAAACCGCGCCGCTGATAGGTTTTTATGAAAAAGAAGGTTTCTTGAAAACTTTCCTTTCTCTTTCTTCAAAAGATACCGTCGCCGAAATTAAAAAGGCTCTCAACGCTTAAACCTTCATAATGATCGAATATGAAAAAGAGCTGAACCAAGAACAATACCGGGTAGTTACGGAAGAAGGCGGGCCGCTTCTCGTCCTTGCGGGTGCGGGAAGCGGCAAAACGCGGACGTTGACCTACCGGGTGGCGCATCTTTTGGAATCCGGCGTGCGTCCGGAGGGGATTCTCCTGGCGACCTTTACCAACAAGGCAGCCCGCGCCATGCTCCACCGTGTGGAAAATCTGGGAAATTGCTATACCGGAAAAATCACGGGTGGCACCTTTCATTCCATCGCCCACCGTTTTTTAAGAAGCTATGCTTTCCGCCTGGGCTATCAAAACAGTTTTTCCATTGTGGATAGTGAAGATGCCCGGCAAATTATCGCCCAGGCGATGCATGAGTTAAAAATTGATGCCAAACTCACCAAATTTCCCAAAAACAATATCATCGCGGAAATGATTAGCCTGGCGGTTAATACCGGCAGCACTCTGGAAGATGTGATTGTATCGCGCTATCCTTTCTTTTTGCATCTGAGTCCGGAACTGCATCAAATTGCCTGCCTCTACGCCAAGAAAAAGAAAGATCTCAATGTCATGGATTTTGATGATCTGCTGGCCAACTGCCGCCTTCTGCTGCGGGAGCACCAGGATGTGCGGCAATTGCTTTCCTCCCGTTTTCAGCATGTTCTGGTGGATGAATATCAGGATACCAACATCATTCAGGCTGAGATCATTGATTTGCTGGCCTCCGGCCACCGCAACCTGATGGTGGTGGGCGACGATTCGCAAAGCATTTATTCTTTTCGCGGAGCCAATTTCGAGAACATTATCCGTTTTCCCGAACGCTATCCGGACTGCAAAATTTTCAAGCTGGAGACCAACTATCGCAGCACGCCGGAGATTCTGCATCTGGCCAATCTGAGCATCAACAACAATGAAAACCAGTTTCCCAAAGCTCTGAAACCAGTCCGCAACAAGGGTATGAAGCCGGTCATGGTCTCCTCGCAGAATGTTTTAAAGCAGGCGGACTTTGTTGTGCAAAGAATTGCCGAACTGGCGCGCGGTGGCGTTCCCTTCGGCGAGATAGCTGTGCTCTATCGCGCCCATTATCATTCGATGGAAGTGCAGATGGAACTTGTCAGGCGCGACATTCCTTTTGACATTCGCTCCGGCATCCGTTTTTTTGAGCAGGCGCATATCAAGGATGTGACGTCTTATATGCGGGTGATGGTCAATCCGCACGATGAGCTGGCCTGGCGCAGGATTTTGATGATGTATCCCAAGGTGGGCAAGGCCACGTTTGAAAAGATCTGGAGCAGGCTTGTCCAACAGGATAACCCGCTGGAGGTGCTGCTGGCGGAAGATTATCAGATAATCATCCCCAAAACGGCTCACGTGGGTATTGCGCAGTGCCGAAAGACACTGCTTTTATTGTTGTCGCTGGATGTTCCCGATCGAACACCCGAAAAAATCATTGATTTGCTTTTAAACAAGGGCGATTACCGGACGTATCTTCAAGACGTTTATTCCGACGCCTCCTCGCGTGAGGAGGATTTGATTCAACTGGGCAATTTTGCGTCCAAATTTGAGATCATGGATGACTTTCTCAATGAACTGGCGCTGCTGACCAATATGTCCAGAGAAGAAGAAATTGAAGAAAAACAAGAGGACAAGGTGATCTTAAGCACGATCCATCAGGCCAAAGGGCTGGAATGGTCTTATGTGTTCTTAATCTGGTGCGCCGACGGCATGATTCCCCTGCAACGCGCGCTGAAAGAACCAGGTGGAGAAGAAGAGGAAAGAAGACTTTTTTATGTGGCCGTGACGCGTGCTAAAGATCAGCTCTATCTTAGTTCGCCTGTCCTGGACTATACACGATCCTCAGGCGCGCTGACGCTCAGTCCCTCGCGTTTTATCCGCGAAATTGCACCCCTGTCGTCAAAAGACGAACAACGCCCGTTTGAGCAGTGGACGCTGTTTGATGATTATTAGCAGATGTAAGCATGATGATTTTCAAATGGATGAGCCGGCTGGGAATATTGGATTTTTATTGACAATAGTAATCATTTTCAGTACCAAGACAATTCCTTTTGCGGCGGCAAGCAACCGGTGATGAAGCCGTTTGTTATTTTTTGGAGAAAGGTTTTTAGGCAGAATGAAGAATAAAATTGCTATGCTAATTGCAGAAGCCGTAACAGCTTGTGGGCAGAAGGGCTTGTTGCCCGCCATGGAGCTATCGCGTATTGAAATCGAAGAGCCGGCCAATCCCGGACATGGCGATTACGCTTCCAATGCGGCCATGATTATGGCGTCCCAGGCCAAACAAAATCCCAGAAAGATCGCCCAGTCCATTTTAGAAAACCTAATAGATCATGAAAACATTCTGGAAAAAATAGAAATCGCCGGGCCGGGGTTTCTGAATTTTCGCATAAAAGATGATTTGTGGCGGAAAATTCTACAAAATATTCAGGAACAAAAGGAACAATACGGTTGTCTGGATATTGGTCAGGGCAAGAAAGTCCAGGTGGAATTCGTCAGCGCCAATCCCACGGGGCCTTTGCACATTGGACATGCCCGCGGCGCGGTGGTGGGCGATGTCTTGGCCAATTTGCTTAAAGCAACCGGTTATTGCGTTTCGAAAGAATATTACATCAATGACGCCGGCAATCAGATGAATAATCTGGGAAAATCCGTTCTTTATCGCTATCGGGAAAGTCTGGGCGAAAAAATCGATTTTCCGGAGAATTGCTATCGCGGCGATTACATCAAAAACATCGCCGCCGATATTCTTCACCGGGAAGGAGATCGCTTTTTGACGGCAAGTGAAGAAGAAACGGTTGCGTATTTTAACGCAGTTGCGGGCGGTGTCATTTTAGAAGAAATCAAAAAGGATTTAGAAGATTTCGGTGTGACCTTCGACTGTTATTTCAGTGAGAAAGATTTATATAAAAACAACGGTGTGAACGATCTTTTGTCTTCTTTGCACAAGCAGGGGTTTATTTATTCGGACGGTGAAACTTTGTGGTTTAAGACGACAGCTTACGGCGATGATAAAGACCGTGTCGTGATACGTAAAAACGGCGATCCGACTTACTTTGCCGCGGACATTGCCTACCATCAAAATAAATTCGCCCGCGGTTTTGATATGCTGATTGATATATGGGGGGCGGATCACCACGGGTACATGCCCCGCCTCTGGGCCGCGATTCAGTCCTTGGGGCGCGATATAAACGACTTGAAGATCATTCTGGTGCAGTTGGTGAATTTGCTGCGGGCGGGCGAACCCGTGGCGATGTCCACACGAGCCGGGGAGTTTGTCACGTTGCGGGAAGTGCTTGACGAGGTGGGAAAGGATGCTGCCCGTTATAATTTTCTGATGCGACGTTCGGACAGCCATTTGGATTTCGATTTGGAAGTGGCTAAAAAACAATCCAACGAAAATCCGGTTTTTTATGTTCAATATGCGTACGCCCGGATTTCCAGTATTCTCCGCATGGCCCAGGAACGGGGCATGGAGCGGCCGGTTTATTCAAACATGAATCCCGCCCTCCTTTCCGAGCCGGAAGAGAGAACCTTGATGAAAATGATGGCGCGTTATCCCGGAATGCTGGAAGGCGCCGTAAAATCGCTGGAGGTTCACCGTATTACCTTCTATTTGAACGAACTGGCGGGAGTTTTTCACAGTTACTATAATAAAAACAAGGTTGTAACGGAAAATGCGGCGCTTTCGGCTGCCCGGCTGGTTCTGGTTGATGCGGTGCGCATTGTGCTGGGGAGCGCTCTGAAGATCCTGGGTGTCAACGCGCCGGAGAAGATGTGAGGGGCAAAGCATGAGCGGCGGTAATGTTAAAAGATTTGAGTGGAAGTTGGGCAGAACGGGGTTGATTATTGTCATCGTGGGGATGGTCATCCTGTTGTGCTCGTCATTTCTGCTGGGAGTTGGCGTTGGAAAAAACATTGATGCCTATCCGGAAAAGATTGCTTCCGCGCCGCAGCGTTTCCTGGCTCTGTTCTGGCGCCGGGCGAAAGTTGACGTTGGACAAAAAGTCATCGCAGGCAAAGAAAATCAAATTGATAAAAATAATATGGATTTATCGTTTCATGACGCCTTGACCAGCCGGAAACCATTGCCCATTAATAATTTGCCGGATAATGTGGGAAAAAAACAGGATGATGTTGTTGTGGTGCATCAGGAAAAAAAGCCGTCCGCTGTTGCGCCGCCGGGGGAAGAAGTTGTCTCCGCCAAGGAGGAAGTTTCCGAGCAGGATCCACCGGTTGTGGAAAAGTTGCCGATGGAGAATAAATCCAAAATAAAAGAAGTTCCTCAACCTGACAGTCGCTCATTTCTTATTCACGTGGTTTCTTTGAAGGATAGGGAAAAAGCCAGGGAAATCGATAAGGCTGTTTCTAAAATGGGTTATTCGTCAAAGGTTGTCAGAACGGAGATTAAAGGGAAGGGGACGTGGTATCGTGTGGTCGCCACGGGATTTGAAACAAAAACAAAGGCGCAAATCGCCGCCGGCAAGATTTCCAGAAAGGTAAAGACGAATTGTATCATCCGGGCTACAGGGGTGAATGCGACCAGGAAATCTTAAATAAAGGTTTTGATTATGTTTGAAAGTCTAGCGGAAAAACTGGAAGGTATTTTTAAGAAACTTAAAGGACGCGGTGTTCTCAATGAGGAAAGTGTTAACGCCGCACTCAAGGAAATCCGGATGGCGCTCCTGGAAGCGGATGTAAACTTCAAGGTCGTCAAGGATTTTGTTGAAGATGTCCGGAAACAGGCTATTGGCAAGGATGTACTTGAAAGTATTACACCCGGACAGCAGGTGGTCAAGATTGTTCATGATCGTCTGGTGGAACTGATGGGCAGTACAAGCGCCACGATCAAATTCGGTTCCAGAATCCCCGCCCCGATCATGCTTGTCGGCTTGCAGGGCTGCGGCAAAACGACCACAGCCGCCAAATTGGCGCGAATATTATCAAGAGAAAAAAAGGTTTATCTGGTTTCGGCGGACGTTTACCGGCCCGCCGCAATGGATCAGCTGGCGGTTTTGGGAAGACAGATTAAAGCGGGTGTGTTTGATGCGGGCGCGCTGCGCGATCCGGTAAAAATTTGTGTCGAGGCGGTGGAACAGGCCAGAAGAGAAGGTTATGAGGTGATCATCATCGACACAGCCGGCAGATTGCATATTGACGATTTGCTGATGGATGAACTTCGCAGAATTAAGGAAAAGATCAATCCCGCAGAAATTCTTTACGTGGCGGATGCTATGACCGGTCAGGATGCCGTCAATGTCGGCGCAAAATTTAATGACCTGATTGGTATTGACGGTGTCATCATGACCAAAATGGATGGCGACGCACGCGGAGGCGCGGCTCTTTCGCTCAAGGCTGTTGTCGGCAAGCCCCTGAAATTTGTTGGCGTCGGTGAAAAGATTGATGCTTTAGAGGTATTTCATCCGGAGCGAATGGCTTCCCGGATTTTAGGGATGGGCGACATTCTGTCACTGGTGGAAAAAGCGCAGGCGACCATTGACGAAAAAGCTGCCCGGGAAATGCAGCAGAGTTTGAAAAAAAGTGATTTTACGCTGGAGGATTTCCGCAATCAACTCAAACAAATTAAAAAAATGGGATCTCTGAAGGATATGATGGGGATGATACCGGGCATGAGTAAGATCAAGGCGCTCAAGGATTTGGAACCGGATGACAGGGAATTGGTCAAAATTACAGCGATGATTGATTCCATGACCAAAAAAGAACGGAATAATTATTTGATCATTGATGGGCGGAGGCGCAAAAGAATCGCTTTAGGCAGCGGTACGACCGTACAGGATGTCAACCTGCTTCTAAAAAATTATATCGAAATCCGTAAGATGATGAAAAAAATAAAATCGAAAGGCGGAGTCAGGTCTTTTATGCGGAATTTTCCCTTTTAAAACAAGATAAACTATGATAGATAATAAAATCATTATATTTTTCTTATAAAGGAGGTTTGGACAAAAACTAAATGGCAGTAAAAATTCGATTGACGCGTATGGGCGCGAAAGGCAAACCCTTTTACCGTATTGTCGCCGCGGATAAAGAATATCCCCGCGATGGAAGATTTCTTGAAATATTGGGCAATTATGACCCTAAAAAGAATCCGGCGGAAGTGTCTTTAAAAGAAGACCGTGTTCGCGACTGGTTGTCCAAGGGGGCGAAGCCGACGTTGACCGTTTCGCATTTATTGCAAGCAAAAGGTATTGCAGCGAGCATTGAATAGCGCAGAACCTATTGAATTTATAAGAACGGATTGAGTGTTAAAACGAGTTTTCCAGAAGCGTTAACCAAAACCAATGGAGGTGCTGACGATGAAGGAACTGATTAAGTATATATCTCAAGCTTTGGTGGATAATCCTGACCAGGTTGATGTTACTGAAGTCATCGGTGAACAAACGTCCGTTATTGAGTTGCGCGTTGCAAAAGAAGATTTGGGAAAAGTTATCGGGAAGCAGGGAAGAACGGCCAAGGCCATCCGGACCATTTTAAGCGCCACATCCGCCAAATTGCATAAACGAGCGGTTCTGGAAATTATAGAATAAAATGGATTTTTTTATTTTTGGGGAGATCGTTAAAACGCGCGGTCTCCATGGCTGTCTTAAGGCTTTGTGTTTTTTGGAATCACAGAATGTATTGGATGGCCTTGATTTTGTTTATCTGGAATCGAAGTCCGGTCGGCAAAGTCGCCACGAATTAAAGAAGATAAATTCTTTCGGCAATTTTCTTTTTATTGAATTGAATGGCGTATCCAGTGTGGATGAAGCTCAAAAGCTTGTTGGTTCCAAATTGTTATTCCCAAGGGATTTACTAGAAGAGCTGCCTGATGACGAATATTATTGGCGTGATATCATCGGCTTGGAAGTCCGTACTCTTGAAGGCCGTTGCCTTGGTCGTATAGAATCCATATTCCCGACAGGAAGCAATGATGTTTATGTTTGCCGGGGAGAAGAAGGAGAAATTCTTATTCCGGCTATTGCCGATGTTATAATGCGTATTGATTTGGCCTCGCGAAGCATGACCGTAAAATTGCTGGAAGGTTTGTAGCTGTGATTCGATTTGATGTCCTGTCAATTTTTCCGGAAATGCTGCATTCCCCTCTCCATTTTAGTCTTTTAAAGAAAGCTCAGGAAAAAGGTCTGATCGAAATCGGTTTGCATGATATTCGTCGCTGGGCTTGTGATAAACATAATATGACTGACGATGCTCCTTACGGCGGAGGATGCGGGATGGTTATGAAGGTGGAACCTGTGGAGAGGGCGTTGGCGTCGGTCAGACGCAAAGACATTCAATCGCTTGTAGTCCTGATGACGCCTCAGGGGGAGGTGTTTAAACAGCAAATTGCCGCCGAACTTGCCGAACAAAAGCATCTTGTTTTGATATGCGGGCGTTATGAGGGCGTTGATGAAAGAATTCGTGAACATTTAGCGGACCGGGAAATATCTATCGGTGATTATATTTTAACGGGCGGGGAACTTTCCGCACTGGTGGTTATCGATGCTGTCTCCAGGCTGGTTCCCGGTGTGCTTGGAAACGACGTCTCAGTTAAAACCGAATCTTTTTCACAAGGTCTTCTTGAATATCCTCAATATACCAGGCCTGCTGAATATAATGGCTGGTGTGTTCCGGATGTTCTGATTTCCGGAAATCATGCCCGGATTGAACGTTGGCAAAGAATTGAGGCGATGAGAAGAACTTGGCTGAAAAGACCGGATTTGCTTGAAAGTATCGAGCTCTTCGGAGAGGATAAAAAAAATTTGGAGAAAATTAAGCTTGGCCAGATATAAAATCTTGATTTTCTGATGTGTTTGATGTACCAAGGCAAAATTTTTAACTGATGTGGGTTTTTTCCCGAATGCAGGATCGGGATCCTCAAACGAAAAATGCTTTATATTGCTCTTTTACATTATCCGGTGGTGAATAAAGAAGGCAAAGTGGTTGTTACATCTATTGCCAACATGGATATACATGATATTGCCCGAACGGCAAAGACATTCGGGGTTAAGAAGTTTTATTTGATTAATCCGATCAAGGCGCAGCGCCACTTGGCATGTCAGATTATCGACCACTGGCGGGAAGGGCATGGGGCGGTTTTAAATCCTTCCAGAAAAGAAGCTTTTGAAATCGTGGAAATCAAATCTGAGCTAAATGAAGTGCTTGCGGATATTCAAGCGGAAAACAGCTGTAAACCGCAGCTTATTGTCACGGGAGCCAATTTTCAAGGTGAACTGTTAACCTGCCCTGCTCTGAGGGAAGAGATGAAGAGGAATCATTTGCCATATCTTTTAATTTTTGGTACAGGTTCAGGAATTGCACAGGAAGTCGTGAATCAGGCGGATTATCGTCTTGAACCGATTAGAGGAAAAAACGGTTATAATCATCTGGCGGTGCGTTCAGCGGTTGCCGTTATTTTGGACAGAGTTTCGTAATATTAAAAAATAAGATTGCAGGTGTTGCGGGAGGAAATGTAAGATGGATGTTATGGAAATAATTGAAAAAGAACAAATGAGAGGGGATATTCCGGCTTTTAAAACGGGTGATACCGTTAAAGTATATGTGAGAATCATTGAAGGTCAGAAGCAGAGAATTCAGGCTTTTGAAGGTGTTGTTATTCGCAAACGCCGCGGCAACAGCCGAGCGAATTTTACTGTTCGAAAAGTATCCTACGGTGTTGGTGTGGAAAGAACTTTTCCCATGCATTCACCGGTTATTGACCGTGTTGAAGTTGTGACCAGGGGCTTGGTTCGTCGCTCACGTCTTTATTATCTGAGAAATCTTAGAGGTAAAAAAGCGAGGATTAAAGAAGCGGCCAACAACTAAAACCTGCGTGTTTTGGGGATGAATACATTTGAAAAGCTTGCTTACGTTGAAGGTTATCGCTGCATTGCAGGTGTTGACGAAGCAGGCCGGGGGCCGCTGGCAGGACCTGTTGTCGCCGCAGCTGTGGTATTCCCCCATGCCTATTCAAATTCCGCAATTAACGATTCCAAAAAACTGACTGTCCGAAAAAGGGACGAGCTTTACAAGGTAATCTTGGAAGACGCCATTGCCGTCGGTGTTGGTGCGGCTGAAGCAGATGTCATTGACAGGATTAATATTCTTCAGGCGTCGCTCCAGGCAATGCGTGAGGCGGTTCATGATCTTTCTGTCGTTCCGGATTTTATCCTGATTGACGGTTTGTATACCATCTCTGTGAATAAACCGCAGAAGACATTGGTGAAGGGCGACACCTTGAGCGTATCCATTGCCGCTGCCTCAATCATTGCCAAGGTCTCAAGGGATCGGATCATGGAAATGTACCATCGCCAGTTTCCTCAATACAATTTCCTGCAAAACAAAGGATATGGTACGGCGGAGCATCGAAAAATTCTTCGGGAAATTGGCATGTGTAAAATCCACCGCCGCTCATTCCATTGTAAAAATCAAAAAACTTGTCAAACCGTTTTGGATTGGTCCTGATGATCGGTGACAAAAACACATGCAAAATAGCTACGGGGAAAGAGGGAGAAAAGATTGCCGCAGCCTTTTTGAAAAAAAACGGTTACCGGATCACGGAAGTCAATTATCGCTGTCCTGTGGGCGAAATTGACATTGTGGCTATGGATAAAGATGTATTGGTGTTTGTGGAAGTTAAAACGAGAAAATCCAGCGCCTTAGGTTATCCCGAACAGGCAGTGGGTGTGAAAAAACAGAGAAAAATGTCGCAATTGGCCTTGTGGTACATT
Organism: uncultured Smithella sp.; assembly: GCA_964491435.1. Lineage (GTDB taxonomy): Bacteria > Desulfobacterota > Syntrophia > Syntrophales > Smithellaceae > UBA8904. The sequence goes on along the minus strand of CAZBGE010000010.1, from coordinate 23,608 downwards.
AAGGAAAAAAAAATTAAAGACATCAGCGCCCGTTTTGATGTCGTGGCTATCCTCATGCTTTCTTCTCGAAATGATATTCGCCTGATCAGAAACGCTTTCGATTTTGTGGCCTGATTTTAAAGACGCGTCAACGCCGGTTTTCCGATCTGAAATACATTAAACCCGATCTCAAAGCACTTTTGCTGATCGACAATATTTCGTCCGTCAAAGATAAAAGCAGGCTTGACCATCGATTGGTAGATTTTCCCGTAATCCAGCTTGCGATATAAATTCCAATCCGTCATAATAACTAATGCGTGGCAATTGTCGGCCGCCTGATATGGGTTTTCAATATAGCTGATTTTACCCTTGTCGCCAGCCAGATCGGCAGCGGCGTTTTCTAATGCCTGGGGATCGGAAATAACCACTTCGGCATGCTCGGCGAGTAGCTTGTGTGTAATGTTGATGGCGGGGCTTTCACGCGTATCCCCCGTATCTGCTTTGAAGGCAAAACCAAATAAGCAGATTTTTTTCCCGGCCAATGTGTTGAACATGGATCGGAGGATGTTGGCGACAAAGCGATCCTGCTGATATTCGTTGATTTTGACAACGCTTTCCCAGTAGGCAGCAACTTCCGGCAAACTATAAAAATGACAAAGATAAACCAAGTTTAAAATATCTTTTTTAAAACAGGAGCCGCCAAAACCGATACCTGCATTGAGAAATTTCGAGCCGATGCGGCTGTCCGTACCCACGGCTCGCGCGACCTCGGATATGTCAGCGTCCGCCTTTTCACACAGAGCTGATATGGCGTTGATAGACGACACTCTTTGCGCGAGAAAAGCATTAGCTACCAGTTTGGAGAGTTCAGCGCTCCAGATATTGGATGTGATGATTTTCTCCGGGGATACCCAGCGGGTGTATATTTCCACCAATTCCGCCCTGGCTTTGAGGCCACTGTCAGTTTCGCGCGATCCTATCAGGACCCGGTCAGGATTTTCCAAGTCGTTGACAGCGGTTCCTTCCGCCATAAATTCCGGATTGGAAAGGACGTCGAATGTGATGTCTCCTTTTCCGGACGCCAAAATGCGTTCCATGGCTAAAGCGGTTTTTATCGGCAGAGTGCTTTTCTCAATGACTATTTTTGATGACTGAGAATTTTCCAGAATCTGTCTTGCTGTTTTTTCCCAGTATTGCAGGTCAGCAGCCATGCCGGCGCCGGCGCCGAATGTTTTTGTTGGTGTATTGACGCAAACAAAAATAATATCATTTTTTTGAATTTGTTTTTCAACAGCCGTGGAAAAAAATAAATTTCTGTCACGCGTTTTTTTGACGAGTGCCTCGAGTCCCGGTTCATAAACGGGAAGGTTGTCGGAGTTCCATGCGTTTATTCGCTGAGTGTTGATATCGACCACCGTGATTTTGTAGTCCGGGCATTTGGAAGCAATCATCACCATGGATGGAGCGCCAACGTAACCCGCGCCGATACAAAGAATCTTCTTTTTGAATTTCATCTGTCTTCCATTATTTTTTCAGTTTTATGAAATTATTGCAATGTGTCCCGAAAGTACTGAATGGTAGAGAGTAAACCCTCTTGCAATGCTATTTTCGGTTGCCAGTTCAGTTTTTTTTGTGCAATCGTTATATCAGGCCTGCGTTGCGCCGGATCATCCTCAGGTAGCGGCTGAAAATTAATTTCAGAGCTGCTGCCGGTGAGCTCAATAATCATTTTAGCTAATTGGAGCATGGTGAACTCTCCCGGATTGCCGATATTGACCGGTCCGAAGAAATCATCGGCGGAATTCATCATTTTGATTAAGCCATCAATTAAATCATCGCAGTAACAAAACGAACGCGTGTGATTTCCATTGCCGTAAACAGTGATGTCTTTCCCCTGCAACGCCTGAATGATGAAATTGCTGACTACACGGCCGTCGTTGATCGCCATGCGCGGTCCGTAAGTATTGAAGATGCGGACAATTTTAGTGTTAACGGCATTTTGCCTCCGGTAATCCATCATTAAGCATTCTGCCGCCCGTTTGCCTTCATCATAACAACTGCGAATGCCGATAGGATTGACGTGTCCCCAATATGATTCCTGTTGAGGATGCATGTCAGGGTCACCATACACTTCCGAAGTGGAGGCCTGAAGGATTTTTGCCCTGGTTCTTTTGGCGATTCCCAGAACATTGATCGCTCCCATGATGTTCGTTTTAATCGTTTTGATGGGATTGAGCTGATAGTGGACGGGTGAGGCCGGGCAGGCCAGATTGTATATTTCGTCCACTTCCAGATATATGGGATTGATAATATCATGACGGATGATCTCGAAATGTTTATGGTTTCTTAGATGTGCAATGTTGTTTTTATTGCCGGTATAAAAATTGTCCAGGCAGATGATGTCATTGCCCTCTTTCAAAAGCCTTTCACATAGATGGGAACCCAGAAAACCTGCGCCGCCGGTAATTAATATTCGTTTCATTCTAATTCAGTGTCATTCCAAGCAATATTAATTTTAAACGTTGCTATTAAAGCCGAAATGAGACATGGATGTCAATAATAAAATGCTGACAAAGGTTGTATGAATAAAATGGCAGGGAAAACGCAAGGGGTGCTTTATATGGTTGCCACTCCGATAGGCAATTTGGAAGATATCACCCTCCGGGCGCTTCGCGTCTTAAAAGAAGTTGACCTGATTGCTGCGGAAGACACACGCCATTCGAGAATTTTGATGAACGCTTACAATATTAAAACGCCCCTGATCAGTTTGCACGAGCATAATGAAAAAGAACGAAGCGTGCTGATTGTTTCAAAAATTCTGGGTGGAATGAATATTGCTTACATTTCTGACGCTGGCACACCATGTATTTCCGATCCGGGCCATCATTTGGTTTACTTTGCGATGGAAAACAAAATCAAGGTGATTCCCGTTCCGGGCGCTTCTGCTTTGATTACGGCTTTATCGGTTTGCGGTTTTTCCGCCGATCGATTTCTGTTTTGCGGATTTTTGCCGCCGAAAGAAAAGAAACGCCGCCAGTTTTTAGCCTCTGTTAAGGATGAAGAAAAAACAATCATATTTTATGAGTCTCCATCTCGAATTACCGATATGCTGAAAGATATTTATGATGTGTTGGGCGACCGTCAGGTCACGGTGGCGCGTGAATTGACCAAAGTTTTTGAATATCTTAAACGAGGAAGTGTCTCAGAGATATTATTAGATGAATTTGCCGTTAAAGCAAAAGGGGAATTTACGGTTATCCTGCAGGGCGCTTTGCCTGGGACACTCTTTCTCACAGATGATGAAATTCAGAAAATGATTTTGCGACTTTGGGCGGAAAAGTCCATATCATTGCGTGACGCTGTCGTGGATGTTGTGCGGCAAACCGGCTTACCCAGAAAAAGAATTTATGATTTAGCCGTTAAAATACCTCCGGATTCTGATGGAAATTGAAATCAGAGTCATTGCACATATTGCTTGAAGAGTTATTTGCACTATGGTAACTCCATAATCACTTAATAGGTAAGTGATTTTTTATAGTGAGCCTTGTGGGAGAATAATTAATGATTAACGATTCCGGAACAGTTCAAGACAGAAAAATATATGAGCTGACCGATATATATGATGAACGAAACGGTTATGTCCATTCATTGCCAGAAGAGGAAAACTCTCATCAAGTCATTGTTGTTGACGGAAGAGGGTATGAGCGCGCCAAAAACGATGGTCATAAGATCCATGAACTGACGGACGTTATCGAGGAAGATCCATCGATCAAACAGTTCAATGAGGAAGTCATGAAACGGGCAATGGAGCTCATTGAAAAAATTGCGCGGGAGGCAGTTCCGGATATTGCCGAGCGCGTAATTAGAGAAGAAATAGAAAAGATCAAGGGAATGGGTAAAAAACATACGACGACTCAGGATTAGATAATGAGAACACCCCTGGCGCTGATATTTCTTTTATTCACATGCATTCACTGTAATTCGGTTTACGCTCGTCAGATGTTGACGGATTTAAATTTCCAGATTGCAGGAAGCGCTTCCATCCTGAAGAATGATGTGGCCGGTGCCCGTGAAGAAGCAATTAAAAATGCATTGGAGAATGCCATTATTCATACGGCCGGAATTTTGTCGGGAAAATTTGATGATGAGAAATTCCAAACTATGAAAAGCGTCATGATCAGCAAGGCGGAGCGATATGTTAAGCATTACCGGGTGATTTCGGAAAGCAGGGAGCATGATACTTATACCGTTAATCTGAATGTTGTGATTACATCAGCTCCAGTCAGAAAGGCTCTTCTGCAAATGGGCTTGCTTTGGGAGCAAGGGAAAAAAGAAGGCATTGCTGTTGCTTTATCGTTAAAAGGGATGAAAAAATATTCCGATTTCGCAGATTTAAAAGCTTTTTTACAAAACCGTTTCCAAATTGTAAAAAGTATTTATCCTTGCCGACTGGAATGGCGGCAAGCTTATTTCGATTTGGTTGTTGTTGGGTCTGTTCGAAATTTATTGGTTGAACTGGCTAATTCGGGAAAATATTCAATGGAAACAAACTATAACGATAAAGATATTGTTGAGATATATTTACAGGTAAAAGAGGAGGCAAGATGAAATTTCATGGTATTTGGCTTTGCATATGGATAGCAGTTTGCCTATGCCTGTCCGCCTGTTCATCCCGTTCGCCTGTCATGCTGAAAAGTGATGAAAGTCCGGACACGGTGAAGGTCATCGCCCTGCTGCCTGTGGAAAGTAATGCGGCTGATTCCAAAGCGTTGAAAATGCTGCGGAATAAATTAGGTGAAGAATTACGCTTTAAAGGCTATCCACAACTCGACTCTGAGTTGATTGACAGCAAATTAATGTCTTTGGCCGGTGCAAAAGAATTGAAAAATGATGTTATTCCGCCAAACGCGTTAGAAAAATTGCTAGGCGCGGATGCTGCCATGTATTGTTCGCTTTTGGAGAGTAAAACATCGATATCTGTTGTTTATGCGCCGGTGACTGTGACTGTAAGATGCGATCTTCGCAGCACAAAAACAGGTGATACGATTTGGAGCGCACAATCCAAATCGACCAATAGAAGTTTTGATTTAATTCATGAAAGACTCCAAATGAAATCCCTTGGTGATTTTGAAAAGGCATTGGAGGAGGTTGTTGGTAAAGTCATGGAGACATTGCCCTATGGACCTCGATTAAGGGGATGATGTATTTTTGATGAAACTTTAAGGAGAGCAATATGAAAAAATGGACCAAGATCGTCTCATCAATAGTTATTATATTGATTTGTTCCAACATTGCACAGGCGCAACAGCCGATGATCGTTAAGATGACGAAAGGTGAAGCACAGGTTACTGCGTTGAAGGGAAATGCTGAAATCATTTGTACTGGACAGAAAGAGCCCCGTTCTCTTAAAACCAAGGATTTCGTGGCCGTTGGATGCGAAGTGTCCACGGGCGTCGCCAGCCGCTTAGAGATGGTGCTTCCTGACAGGAGTGTTATTCGCTTCTCTGAAAAGACAAAGTTTAAGCTTATACAGTCTGAAGTCAGCAAAGATGAAAAGAAACGTGCGATTAAAATTGCCGTTCCGGTTGGCAAGATCTGGACAAATGTCCGTAAAGCTTTGTGGAGCCGGGATAATAAATTTGAAGTTTCATGCCAAAATGCAGTTGCCGGTGTTCGCGGCACAGTTTATCGGTTAGATGTAGAAAGTGATCAGTCGGCGGTTGTGAAAGTCTATGATGGTGAGGTTGCTGTAGCCGGCATTCCTAAAACCCAGCAGGCTTCGGTTCCATCTTTCGGACCTCCTAAGCCTGTGTCTGGACCGACTGCGGTCCCCGGTCCCAAGCCCGTATCGATGGAACAATGGGTGTATATTGTGAAATCGATGCAGCAGATTTCCATTACTTCTGATGGTCAGGCTCAAGAGCCGAAAGACTTCACGGAAGCTGAAGATATGGATGATTGGGTGAAGTGGAATAAGAAAAGAGATGAAAAATACGGCAGATAAATAAAGGGCGCAAAGCTTGTAGATGAATATTCCAAATTTTTTATCTTTGCTGCGAATTATTCTTGTTCCCGTATTTGTTATCTTTCTCATTCAGTCAGAATATGACAAGGCATTAGTTACTTTTATGGCGGCTGGTCTGACAGATGCACTGGATGGCGCCTTGGCGCGTTTGTTGAGGTGCCAGACAACCCTGGGCGCTTATCTTGATCCTATTGCGGATAAATTGTTGCTGGTCACCAGTTTCGTATCATTAGCCATTTTTGGTTTAATTCCCGGATGGCTGGCCGTCATTGTTATCAGCCGTGATGCTATTATTTTACTGGGTATCGCTATTCTCACTTTAATGTCGGTGACCTATGAGATCAAACCGGCAATTGTCAGTAAAGTTACCACTGCTTTGCAGGTGGCCACAATTTTTCTTGCCTTGCTTTATAAAACATTTATACATAACTTCAGCTATTATTGGATTGTTGGGTTTTGCTGGATCACGGCTTTATTCACCATAATGTCTGGCTTGGTTTATATAATTCGAGGAGTTCAGATACTGAATAATTCCATTCCCGCGGAGGTTAAAAAGTAAGATATTTGCTTGACACAGCAATGTTTTGCTGTTATTTGGCTAAACTCTGAAAATTAAATATAGGCAAGTAGCTCAGGGGGAGAGCGCCATCCTGACGCGGTGGATGTCCAGGGTTCAAATCCCTGCTTGCCTACCATTTTTTTAATAATGCGCATGTGCCGTAAATGCCAACGAAAGGGCATCAGCAAAATGATGCCCTTTTAAAATGAAGTAAGGATCGCAGACGATTTATAGAGTATATAATGGATATTAAAGTTGTTTTTCCAGACAAAAGTGAGCATTCTTTTTCTGCCGGTGTGACTGCGGGTGAGGCTCTTGTAAACTGGTGCAGGGGTGAGTTTTATTCTGTCGTAGCCGCGATAGTCAATAGCGATTTGGCTGATTTAAGCTTTGTCTTAAAAGAAGATTCAACTGTTGCGCCGATTGACGTTTCATCCAAGGAAGGTCTTGCCATCTTGCGACACAGCACATCTCATGTTATGGCGCAGGCCGTGCAAGATGTATTTAAAGGCGCTAAGGTTACGATTGGTCCTTCAATTGAAGATGGTTTTTACTACGATTTTGAATATGCCGAAACCTTTACGCTTGATGATTTTGAAAAGATTGAAAGGCGGATGAAGGAAATTGCAGCACTCGATTATCCTTTTGTCCGGGAAGAAGTGCCGCGTGAGAAAGCTGCTGAACTATTTGCACAAAAGGGTGAAGATTACAAAGTTGAGATCATTCGCGACTTGCCGGCTGATGTAACGGTCGTCAGTCTTTACAAAGACGGTGATTATATTGATTTATGCCGAGGACCGCACATTCCGTCAACAGGCAAAATCAAGGCGTTTAAACTGCTGAGTGTGGCGGGTGCCTACTGGCGTGGTGATGAACGGAACAAAATGCTTCAACGCATTTACGGCACCGGTTTTGCCGATCAACAAGCGCTTGCGGATTATCTAAATCTTCTGGAAGAAGCCAAAAAAAGAGATCACCGGCGTTTAGGCAGGGAACTGGATCTGTTTCAAGTCAACGACGAGGCGGGAGCGGGGCTGGTTATCTTTCATCCCAAGGGCATGTTGCTGCGCTATATTATTGAAGAGTGGGAAAGAAAAGAACACTTAAGGCGCGGTTACGATATGGTGATGGGGCCGCAGATCCTGAAGGTAGATCTGTGGAAAAAATCCGGCCATTTTGATCATTATCGCGATAATATGTATTTTACGGAAGTTGACGAGCAAACTTACGGTATCAAACCAATGAATTGCCTGTCGCATATGCTTATTTACAAGTCCAAGATTCGCAGCTACCGGGATCTGCCGCTTCGATATTTTGAACTGGGTACAGTCCATCGTCATGAGAAGACCGGCGTATTGCACGGCTTGATGCGTGTGCGTCAATTTACGCAGGATGATGCACATATTCTATGCATGCCCGAACAGCTCAACTTGGAAATCCGTTCTATTGCCGATTTTGTCAATTATGCGATGGGTATTTTCGGTTTTGAATATGAAGTGGAATTAAGTACGAGACCAGAGCATTCCATTGGGTCTGATGCGGATTGGGAACTGGCAACCTCCGCGCTGGAAAACGCATTGAAGGATAATCAGATTGACTATGAGGTTAATGAAGGAGACGGCGCTTTTTATGGGCCGAAAATAGATTTCAAACTCAAAGACGCCTTAAAGAGAAAATGGCAGTGTGCAACCATCCAATGCGATTTTACGCTGCCCGAAAGATTTGATCTGAGTTATATCGGTCCGGATGGCGAAAAACACCGGCCAGTCATGCTGCATCGGGTCATTCTGGGGGCGATTGAACGGTTTATGGGCGTTCTTATAGAACATTATGCGGGCGCCTTTCCGGTATGGCTGGCGCCAACGCAATGTATATTGCTGACGGTGACGGATAAGCATATTCCTTATGCCCAGACAGTGCTCGACCGGTTGAGCGATGCAGGTATTCGTTGCGAAACCTATTTTGACAATGAAAAACTGGGATATAAAATCCGTCAGGCTCAGATGCAGAAAATTCCCTACATGCTGGTCATTGGCGACAAAGAAATGGAATCAGGTTCCGTTGCGCCACGTACCCGTGATGGTAAGAATATCGGCGCATTGCCGGTTGAACAATTTATTGGATTAGTGCGGGATATGTGTGAGAAAAAAAAGTAGCGTTTTCTTTAGCGTGTTGATTATGGGAGGTGTCGTATAACTAAGGATTTAAGAATCAATAGAGAAATAAAGTCGGCGACGGTTCGAGTGATTAACGAAGAAGGGCAGCCGTTGGGTGTGATTACATTGGATGAGGCGATTGCTCATGCGGAAAGAGTCGGTCTGGATTTAGTGGAAGTATCAGCCAATGCAGAACCGCCCGTCTGTAAGATAATGGATTATGGGAAGTATCGTTATAAGCAAAGCAAAAAAATCCATGATGCTCGGAAAAGTCAGACGGTTATTCATGTGAAGGAAATTCGCTTGAGGCCGAAAACGGAAGCACATGATTTGCAAGTGAAAATAAATCATATTAAAAAATTTTTAGAACAACGCGATAAAGTGAAAATTTCAATGATGTTTCGAGGACGCGAAATTGCTTTTACGGAGATTGGCCGGAAATTGATGGATAAGATTAAAGTCTCGTTGGCCGACGAATGCATTATGGATCAGGAACCGCGTTTAGAAGGTCGGAATATGGTGATGATTGTTTCACCAAAAAATAAATGAGAATTGCTAAAGAAGGGGTGATGATATGCCAAAAATGAAAACGCATCGAGGAGCTGCTAAACGCTTTTCAATTACCGCGAAGGGTAAAGTGAAGCGCAGTAAGGCCTTTGCGAGCCACATCCTCACAAAAAAGACAACCAAAAGGAAAAGAACTTTAAGAAAATCCACTATAGTGCATTCAGCTAATGAAAGTGCAATTAAAAGGCTGATTCCTTATTTGTAGGCATGGAAAGAAAGATAGAAGTTGTTATCATTTAGGAGAGTAAAAGAAAATGGCAAGGATAAAAAGAGGCGTTACCGCCCGTAAGAAAAGAAGATCAATATTAAAGAGAGCTAAAGGTTTCTTTGGCGCGCGCAGCCGCTTGTTGCGAACCGCGACAGAGGCCGTTAACAAGGCTCTGAGTTATGCCTATCGTGACCGCAGAGGCCGTAAAAGAGAGTTCCGTCAGTTGTGGATAGCGCGGATCAATGCAGCTGCCCGTCTGAATGATATCTCTTACAGCCGTCTTATGGATGGCATGAAGAAAGCGAACATGACACTAGATCGCAAGATTTTAGCGGAGTTGGCCGTTCATGATCCGCAGGCTTTTTCTAAAATTGTGGCGGAAGCCAAAGGCGAGCAGGCGGCATGATTGCGGATATTCAACAGTTGGAAAAGGATGCTCTTGCCGATTTAGGGAATGCCCTGACGGAAGATGAAATTCTGGCTGTGAGAACAAAATATCTGGGCCGCAAGGGGTTGCTTACTGCCCTCCTGAGGAATATTGCTCAAGTGCCAAGTGATGAAAAACCTCTGTTTGGCAAACGCTGCAATGAAGTTAAGGTTATTCTGGAAACAAAAATCGAAGAGTTTTGGCAGCGTCAGACGCAATGTAAAAAAGAAGAAATTCTCGCCAAGGAAAAAATTGATGTCACGTTACCCGGCAGAGGCGTTCGTTCGGGTAAAGTTCACCCTGTTATTCAAATCCGCCGTGAAATTTGCAATATCTTTGCATCTTTTGGTTTTTCGGTTGTCGAAGGTCCGGAAGTCGAATCGGAATATTACAATTTTGAAGCGCTCAACATTCCCAAGGATCATCCTGCCCGTGATATGCAGGATACATTCTATGTTGCGGATAATATGGTTTTACGCACCCATACGTCACCTGTTCAAATCCGAATTATGGAAAAGGTGAAACCTCCGGTACGCATTTTATCGCCAGGGCGTGTTTACCGTCCGGATTCTGATGTATCCCACACGCCAATGTTTCATCAAATTGAAGGACTGTTGGTGGATAAGGGCATCAGTTTTGCCGATCTGAAAGGAATTCTGACTGTTTTTCTAAAAAAAGTTTTTGGTGATGCAACGATTCTGCGTTTTCGTCCCAGTTTTTTTCCTTTTACGGAACCGTCAGCAGAGGTGGATATACGCTGTGTCATTTGTCAGGGAAAAGGTTGTCGAGTCTGCGGACAGAGCGGATGGATAGAAATTTTAGGGTCGGGTATGGTCGATCCTGCTGTTTTCCAAAATGTCGGTTATGATGTGGAAGTTTATACCGGTTTTGCTTTTGGCCTTGGTTTGGAGCGTATCGCCATGTTGAAATATGGTATTTCCGATATTCGCCTTTTATTTGAAAACGACATTCGATTTCTCAAACAATTTTAGGAGAGCTTTATCTCATGCTCGTTAGTCTTAAATGGCTTAAAGATTATGTTGATATTGAAATAACTGCTGGTGAACTGGCGGATAAATTGACCATGTCCGGTCTGGAAGTTGATGAAATTAAAACCATATCTCATAATTTTTCCGGCGTTGTGGTCGCCAAGATTTTATCGGTCAGGCCGCATCCGGGAGCGGACAAACTGTCTTTGTGTGATGTTACAGACGGTTCACAGACCTATCCGATAGTTTGCGGAGCTAAGAATATTAAAGGCGGTGATTATGTGCCTTTGGCGAAAGCCGGAGCAGTGATCCCCGGCGGATATATGATAAAATCAACCATATTGCGCGGTGAAAAATCAGACGGTATGCTCTGTTCAGAAGCGGAATTGGAAATCGGTGATGATTCATCGGGCATTATGCAATTACCGTCGGATTTGACGCTGGGATTGCCTTTAGAAGAAGCCTTGAACCTGGGTGACACGGTTTTGGATGTAAGTGTTACGCCGAACCGATCCGATTGTTTGAGCATGATCGGAATGGCCCGTGAAGTTGCGGCTTTAACCGGCAAGAAAATAAGAATGCCAGCTGTCAAAATTAAAGAATCCGCTAAGGACATTTCCGCACTGTCTTCAGTGACAATTTTTGATGCAGACCTTTGTCCACGATATTCGGCTCGAATGATTGAGAACGTTAAAATCGGCGATTCTCCGGTCTGGATGAAAACAAGGCTGGAAGCAGCCGGTTTGCGTTCAATCAATAATGTTGTTGATGTGACAAATTTTGTTATGCTGGAAATGGGGCAACCGCTGCATGCTTTCGATTTTCATTTTCTGGAAGAAGGACGTATCGTTGTGCGTAAATCAAAAGCAGGTGAAGAATTTATTTCACTCGATGAGAAAAGCCGCATCCTTCCCGATAACACCTTGTTGATTTGCGACGGCAAAAAGCCTGTGGCGATCGCCGGTATTATGGGCGGTCTCAATTCCGAAGTCAAGGAAGATACGGATACAATTTTTGTCGAGAGCGCATATTTCAGTCCTCCGTCCATTCGCCGTTCTTCGCGACGTCTGGCAATGCCGACAGATGCCGCTTTTCGTTTCGAAAGGGGGATTGATCCAGAAGGCGTAATCAAAGCGCTCAATCGGGCGGCGCAATTGATAGCCGATCTTTCAGGTGGTTCTATATGTAAAAATTATCTTGATGAATACCCGAAAAAAATAAAGGCTGTTGAAAACATTCCCCTGCGTCTGGGCAGAATTCGTGAAATAGTCGGCGCCGCTATCCCTGCGAATGATGTTATTCGTATTCTGAAAAATATCGGTATGATAGTACATCAGGAAGGCAAGGGGAAATATCTTGTGACGCCACCGACATTCCGCGTGGATATTGAAAGAGAAATTGATTTGATAGAAGAGGTTGTCAGACTCTTTGGCTACGATCGTGTGCCTGTAAATCTGCCATCTGTCGCAGTATCAGAGGTTGCCGTTATTCCACGCCTGGAGCTCGAAGAAAGGATTCGCCAATTGCTTATCGGCAGTGGCTATTCGGAAATCATCAATTATAGCTTTACGTCGCCGGCATCAGTTGATTATCTTAATTTGACGTCAAACGATAAACGACGCAATTTCGTGGTCATCAAAAATCCATTGACGGAAGAACAATCAGTGATGCGCTCAACGATGGCCTATGGATTGCTTGAAACTTTGAAGAAAAATATCAATAATGCGTCTTTCAATTTAAAGATATTTGAAATAGGGCGAATATTCCGAGAATGCAAGGCGGGAGAGTTGCCGGAAGAAAAAAATTCACTGGCCGGACTGTTAACCGGAAAATTGTCGGAAGACCTTTGGGGAACAAAAACAAGTGTTGATTTTTACGATCTTAAAGGAATCCTGGAAAATATTTTTTATGAATTGAAATTGGAAAATTGCCGCTATTGTACTGATATATCAGAACCTTTTCTGCATCCTGGGCAATCATGCAGCTTATATGTAGGTGAGGCGCGGATAGGTTACATGGGCAATGTGCATCCCGATGTGATGCGGAAAATGGACATCAAGGGTACGGCTTATATATTTGAAATTAATCTTGATGCATTAGAAAAACACGTTGCCAGGCGAATCAATTACCAGGAAGTGTCAAAGTATCCCGCAGTTCAGCGAGATGTCGCTTTTGTGATTCCTGTGTCGATCGAAGCAGAAAAAATGCTCGAAATTGTTTTAAGACAACACGAAGAATTACTTGAAAATGTGGTGATTTTTGATATATACGCAGGTAAAGGTTTAGACGAGGGGACAAAAAGTCTGGGATTAAGATTTTCTTATCGCGCTCTCGACAGGACGTTAACGGATACGGAAATTAATGATATTCACGAAACAATAGTGAATAATACTATCAGACTGACAGGTGCAAAGATAAGAGCTTGACAGCTTATAAGATGTTAAAACGGAGGAAAAGAAATGACGAAGATTGATATTATTCAGAATGTATACGAAAAGCTCGGTTTTTCTAAAAAAGAATCAGCGGATATAGTTGAATCCGTGTTTGACATTATTAAAGACAGTCTTGCGCAAGGCGAAAGGGTCAAAATTTCCGGTTTTGGAAATTTTATGGTGAAAGAAAAGCGCGCCAGACGTGGCCGTAATCCCCAAACTGGACAAGAAATATCCATTACCGCAAGAAGGGTTTTGACTTTTAAATCCTCCCAAGTATTGCGTAAATCTTTAAACGGATAAAAATTGCATTTACCTTTTTTAGTGTGAGATTTTTTGCTGATTAAGGTTGTTGTGTTTCTCCGTAAGGATTCAGGGATTGTATGGATAACATAATTCCCGAAAAAGTTTATTTCCGTATTGGAGAAGTTAGTAAAATCCTCAATGTTGAACCTTATGTCATTCGTTACTGGGAAACGGAATTTAAAACGGTCAAGCCGGTAAGGACAAAGACGGATCAACGTTTGTATAGAAAAAAAGATGTTGAAGAATTGTTAACGATTCGTCATCTTCTCTATCAGCAGCGATTTACTATCAGCGGAGCTAAAAAACAATTATTGAAGATACATTACGATGAAGGGGTTACAGTCACCACAGATCATAAGGACAAATTGGCTTTGATTAAGAAGGAACTGCAGCAAATAAGAAAAATCATGAGTTGAAAAGCCGACAATGTTATTGTCGGCTTTTTCGTTTCCGATATATTTATATCGGTTATTTTTTCTTGTTTGCTCTTTTGGACGCTTTTAACGGGTTGATTTTCTGAGTTTCTTTTATTTCTATTTTAATATGCGATGCGGTCGGGCAATTCCCGTTCATCCATTTACTTTTCGGATCGGGGTAAACCTTGCAATATTTTCCTGATTCGAATTCGAAAATTTTGTTGCAATCACCACATTTATCGATTATCGCAACACAGCTGCCGCCGAAAAATCCGCAGCCTTTTTTGCTCATGAAAGCGCATTCCACACCATTTTTAACTGTCTGACAAAGCATTTTTATAAAAACCCCCTTACGTTAATTATACGGAATTTAGGTGTTGCGGAAAGAAACGATTTAAAGAAGATGTATCCACAGGCACCATTGATGTTGAAATCGGCGTGTCCTTAACAGCAATAAAAGTGTCTGTCAAGGAAAATTAAAGAATATGTAATCCGTGATTAAATTGACTTAACCGGCCATTTATGTTATTCGCTCATCCCATTAAATTAATAAAGAAGGAAAGCAATCTGGATAGATGTGTCTGGGGCCATAGAAAATGAAAAAAAGATCTTTAATTGAAATATTTTTGAGATCTTTTTTTATCCATGCTTCATTGAATTTTCGACGAATGCAAAATCTTGGTTTTGCGTATGCGATGATTCCGATTATCCGGGGACAGCGTTTGCATTGCTTGGATGAACAAGAAATGCTGACCCGGAACCTGCAGATGTTTAATACCCATCCCTATTTGTCCATGTCACTCATCGGCTCTCTGGTGAGGATGGAAGAGGACAGACCGGATGGTCAAGCCTCTTCCCCCATAATCATGGTTAAACAAAGCTTGATGGGTCCATATGCCGCGATTGGCGATACTTTCTTCTGGAGTGCGCTCAGGCCTTGTGCGGGAATTATTTCAGTGTGCCTAGTTTGGATGGGTTGGATTTTTGCTCCTTTGGCTTTTATGCTGATATTTACACCTGCGCACATCTGGGTAAGATTGAAAGGATTTCTTGAAGGTTATCGTCGAGGCAAGCAAGGGATCGAATTTATTCGTATAATCGATTTGCCGCGTATTGCTGTCAAAGTGCGTTGGTTGTCACTGATGGCTCTTGCCGTCGGTTGTACTTGGCTTTTACGAGATATGTATTTAATATTTGCCGGAACATTCCGGTTTTGGTGGGTGTCAGCCATGCTTGCAGCCATTTTGTTTTGCTGGCTGTTGATAAAAAAGGGCGTGACGCAGATTTATATTCTATATGGAACGGCAATTTTGTTGCTGATTTTTTCGTTAAAGGAATTACTCATTTGGTGGTAATGAAAACATTTAAATTAAAAAATAAGTTAGGAATGCATGCTCGGGCGGCAGCGTCGTTTGTTCGAGTCGCCCAGAAGTATCGAGCGGAAATATTTATTGAACGTAATGGTCAAATGGTTAACGGCAAAAGCATTTTGGGAATTTTGACGCTTGCCTGTCCGATGGGTGGTATGATAACAGTGAGAGCCGAAGGTGTTGATGCAGCTGAATCGTTGGCTGAAATAGAAGCATTGATTGAAAATAAATTTGGAGAAGAATGACGATAACATGACGGCTGATCAAGGGAAAAAAACTTTTGTTCTGAAGGGAATTGGCGTTTCTCCGGGTGTTGTAATAGGAAAGGCGTACCGTTTTGATCCGCTGGATGCTCAGGTATCTTTCTATAAACTTGTTGATGATACATCAATCCTCCACGAAATAGAGAGGTTTAAAAATGCCCTGAAAGAGTCATCGCGGCAACTTCTTGAAATTCAGGACAATCTTAAAAAAACAAAAGTTACTGAACCTCTTTATATTATTGATGTTCACGTCTTGCTCTTGTCGGATAAAAAATTTATCAATCGTACGATTAATTATATTCGTCGAATGAGGATTAACGCTGAATGGGCGTTGCAGCTAACTCTGGATCACTACAAACAAATATTTGAGGGTTTGGAAGATGCTTATATCAGCGGGCGCATCAGTGATGTCCAGTATGTTGTTAAACGGATTTTGAGAAATCTGTCTGGCGAAAAGCATGAGACAGTATGGGATGCTTCTTATGAGGGCGTCGTTATCGTATCCCATGATCTGTCTCCGGCCGATACGGCGCAGATGAAAATGGATAAAATCGTTGGTTTTGCAACCGACAGTGGAGGACGTACATCCCATACGGCTATTGTAGCCCGGTCTATGGAATTGCCTGCCGTCGTCGGTTTGGATAATGTTACCCGTTTTGTGCGGACAGGCGACGAAATCATTGTTGATGGGACCTCTGGTTTGGTAGTGGTGAATCCTTACCACGACATGCTTAAACGTTACGAAGACAAAAAGCGTCATTATGACGCCGCTAAAGACGAGTATCTTAAATATGCAAAACTTCCTGCCGTAACCATGGATCATTATCATGTGCAAATTGGGTCCAATATTGAATTTATTGAAGAGATTCCTTCGGCAATTGCACATGGGGCTGAACACATAGGTCTTTACAGGACGGAATTCTTATATATCTATCGCGAAGATTTGCCGACGGAAGATGATCATTTTATGAATTACCGTCAGGTAGTTACCGAAAAAAATTTATCATCGTCAACTATTCGTACATTTGATTTGGGCGGTGATAAGTTTCCTCACTATCAGAAACAGGCCAAAGAACTGAACCCGCAAATGGGGCTGCGAGCGATTCGTTTTTGTCTGAAAGAAGTCGAACTTTTCAAAACACAGCTTCGGGCCATCTGGCGCGTCAGCGCTTTGGGTAATGTTAAGATTCTTTTTCCAATGATTTCCTGTATTGAAGAAATTCGTGAAGCCAAGCGATTACTGGAAGAAACACGTCAGGAACTCTTGAGCCAAGGAGTGCGCATCGCTGATCGGATGGAGGTTGGCGCGATGATTGAAGTGCCAGCCGCCGCCATTATTGCCGATCAACTGGCGCGGGAAGTCGATTTTTTCAGCATTGGTACCAATGATTTAATTCAGTATTCCCTTGCGATTGACCGGGCAAATGAACGAGTAACTTACCTTTATGAGCCTTTGCATCCTGCCGTTTTGAGATTAATCAAAAGAATTGTGGATCAAGCTCATGAGGCAAAAGTTCGTGTGGCCATGTGCGGAGAGATGGCCGGAGATCCTCTGTGTTGTTTAATCCTTTTAGGAATGCAATTGGATGAACTCAGCATGAATCATTTGGCGATTCCACGCATCAAGCGCATTGTCCAGAAGTCAACGCTTTCGGAATCTAAGAAACTGCTCACAAAGGCGATGTCTTATAACAACGCTGTTGATGTGCGTGCTTATATTCAGGATTATATGAGCGAGCGTTTTCCCGATGAATTTCAGAAAAAGGAAACATAGTTTCCGTACTCTTATTTGCTGACAAATTCTAAATATGAAACCGGATGGGTTATGAGAGGAAAAGCGCCGACAGGTTCCGGCCGTCATGAGGATGAATATTACGCCGGCTGTATATATGATAGACAGGATTTTTGGCGTTTTCGCCCGGCGAAGACTTATTTGTCGCGTGTTTCTATGACAGATGAAGACGTCAATGCGATCAAAAAGCTTGCCAGTGAGGGCATTATTATTTACGCCATAAAGCAAAGAAGCAAGCTCAACAGTCTGATCATTTCCGAACTTACCGGTCGCAAGGGGTTGGCTAATCCTGTTTATTGTCATGGCATGAATATGTCCTTCTGGCAACCCCTGTCCAAAATGCTGAAATTATTCTGGTCGTCTTTTTTACGTCGGTTTCGAAAAGATCAGATTACTCGACAGGGAAAACTGGATTTTCTTGCAAGAAAGGTTGCAGAAAAAGAAAGTATTATTATACATTTAGGAGAATCAGAATTTATTGAAAACCGTTTTGCCGAGGATGCGCTGGCCAGTTTAATCAACCTTCAAGACGAAGTTTCCTTTCCAATATTTGTCGTGCCTGTTCTGGTAGCCTATGGCCGCCGCCGGGAGCAGGAAGATGAAAGTCTGTATAATATTCTTTTCGGGCAAATGGAACACACAGGTTCGCTTCGACGCCTGATTACTTTTATCCGCTATTCCCGTCAGGCCTTTGTGATTCCTGCTGATCCCGTCAACTTGAAAGATTATTTATATGCAAAAGGCAATGTTTCCAGGGAGAACCTGATTCAAGAACTACGCGGAGAACTGATTGACAGAATAGAAGAAGAGAAAACAGCCATAGTCGGACCAGCGTTGAAATCACGGGCGGAACTCATCGGCATGGTGATGCATGATCCGAACGTGAAACAATTTATTGAGAATTTCGCGAAAAAAACAAAGAAAGACAGGGCATCTGTCGTAAAGGAGGCTCGCCGGTATCTTCATGAAATAGCGGCGGATTACCGTGAAACGTTTATTGAAGTTTGGTCGAAGTTTCTTAGCTGGTTATGGAATACGGTTTATGACGGCGTGTCCGTTGATTCCGAAGGTCTTGCCAAAATTCGTAATTTATCAAAAAAAATGCCTTTTGTGATTATTTCGTGCCACCGCAGTCACATCGATTACCTGCTGCTTTCCTATGTCTTTTATAAAAATAATATTCAGATGCCGTTTATTGCGGCAGGCAACAATATGACTTTTTTCCCCATGGGGTATATTTTTCGCCGTTCCGGCGCATTCTTTCTCCGGCGTAGTTTCCAGGGGAACGAACTTTATGCAGAGATTTTTTCCAAATATATAGCTACGCTTCTCCATGAGGGCCTGCCTTTGGAATTTTTTATTGAAGGCGGAAGAAGCCGTACCGGAAAAATGGTTATGCCAAAATATGGTCTGTTGTCGATGATTATTCAGGCCTATCAGGACAAGTATTGTGATAATCTGGCATGCGTACCGCTGTATATAAGCTATGATCGCGTGATTGAGGAACGGTCGTATCTCAAGGAATTGTCGGGTGCTCCCAAAGTTCAAGAAAATACCGCTGATATCATTAAAAGCACCAACATCCTGCGAAAGAGATTCGGCCGTGTTTATATCAATGTCGGCGAGCCAATTATTATGAAGGACTATCTGGGAGCTCTGTATAAGCCTATGGAACAGATGACGGTGGATGAACGTCAGAGGCTTTACCGGAAAATTGGATATGATGTTGTTTTGGAAATCAATAAGGTTTCTGTGGTTACGCCATTTGCGCTTGTGGCATCCGGTCTTTTAAGTCATGACCGGCGTGGCATATCTCATGATGAATTAAACAATATTCTAAACGAATTTTATGAGTATTTAACTATCAGGCGGGTTAAATTCGCCGCAACGTTTGACAATCGGGAGAGAGCGATTCAAGACTCTTTAAATATCTTTGTTTCGACAAACATCATCTCCAGGATTGAGGCAGATGAAGAGGAAGAAGAAATACAAGAAGTTGTTTATTCCCTAGAAGATAATAAAAGATTGAATCTGGAATACTATAAAAATAATATTCTACATTTTTTTATTTCCATTTGTTTTGTAGCAACGGCTATCGTGAAAAATTCTGAAGATGTAATATCTCTGGCGAAAATCATGGGAGATTATAAATTTCTGAAGTGGCTTTTATGGAATGAGTTCATTTTTGACGATAGTCGTGATGATAGCGAGGAAGTGAATGATGTGCTGTCTTATCTTAATGGTCGAGCCATGATTATCCGGACTGAGCGCGATGGTGAAGCTTGGATCGAGGTTAAAAGCAGAGGCAGCGCAAAATTGAAGCCTTTTGCCGGACTTATTCATAATTATTTGGAATCCTGCTGGATTGTCATTCGTAGTTTGGTTTATCTCAAAAAAACACCCCTAACTCAAAAAGAATGGCTGGCCAAAATTAGAGCTCTAGGAGATCGCATGTTTCGCAAGGGAGAAATATTGCGCGCTGAAGCGCTTTCTCAGTCCAACTATTTAAATGCCATTAAGTTTTTGGAAAACTACGAGTTGATTGTATCACAAGTCAATGAAGGAAAGAGTGGTAAAAATGAAATAGTTTTCATCTTGACGGATAATCGTGCGCAAATGGAAGTTTTACGTCGCCGCTTGTTTAAGTTCCTCTAAATCATATAATGAAAGAGTTACGATCCTGAGAGGCTATGTTCTTTTAAACGGGAAAATGGCCATTTCCTGTTTAACGATACTTTCGCCAATAGAAGCAACTATCTAGATATAATCAAAAGTTATCTTTATTCATGGAGTGTGTATCCTTTCCATTTTTTTGGCCGGTTAAATGTCGCGAAACAATCAACCGATGGATACACCACCTATCTCGCTAAACACAACTTTTGATTATATCCAATGTTTCTCTGGCATGAATATTAATAATTTCAGGCATTTTAACGTCTCATTTTTGCTTTTTTTAAGCCATAGAAAAGCAAAAATGCAATTTCAAAATGGAGTTTTCCGGCAAGATGTATTTTATTGCAATCTAAAATCAATTTAATATTAAAGACTTATTGTTATAATAAAAAATTGATGACAGTAATGTATTGACAAAATAAGAAAAATGGATCATAAAACAAACAGATTAAAAAATAAACGAATGTTGATTTTCTCAGGCCAATAACAAGAGGTAAAATGACATCTCATAATGAAATTTTATTTTGTTAGAGTTTCTATTCCCGCTGAATTTATAAACTGAAATCTCTTTTCCATTCATTGGCTGTGGCTGTAATCATAGGTTAGCGCTAAGAATAATGTGTTGACAAAATAATAAAAAAAGATGACAATGCATAAAATTTAAAAAATACTTAAACAAAAATATACTATAAGGAGGGTTATATGTTTAAAACAATAAAAGAAATTATTGTATTCATTTTGGTATTGCAATTGATTATTCCATGTCCTGTATATGCGGCTTCTGTGGGAAGATTCACATCCGTTGTAGGTAAAGTTACACAGACCAGAGGTGACAAGGTGCTGAAACCAGTTGTCAACTCACCGATCGAAGCGAAAGATGTGATTAATACTGGCGTTCAATCCACTGCTAAAATGGTTTTTGACGATAAGAGCACAATTACACTTACGCCGAATTCAAAAATGGAAGTTAAGGAATTTGCCATTAAGGGAAAGGAACGAAGAGGCATATTTTCTCTGACAATGGGGAAATTAGTAGCCAATGTTACAAAATTTGTCGGCGGGAAAAATGCTTTTGAAGTTCATACGCCCACCGCTGTTTGCGGTGTCCGGGGAACCGGGTTTGAAGTTGCTGTTGCAGAATCGGGTCTTTCCACGACCATTACCTGTACATCGGGATCTCTTACATTGACGGCATTTAATGCGATGGGTGTTGCAGTCGGGACGACGACAATTGTTGCCGGACAAACAGCCGCTATTACGGCAAGCGGTATTGCCATTGTAGAAGGCGCTGCGTTAGGTGTGGGAGGAACAGCAGTTTCAGTAGCTTCTGGAACAGGAGTTGTGGGAGCGGGTAGCGCCGGTGCGGTAGGCGGCACGGCTATGGAAGGTGGTATTACCGCCGGCACAGTTGCTATTGGTACTGTCGTTGTTGGTGGTGTTGTGGCAGCGGCCATTGCGGCTAGCGGTGGCGGAGGAGGATCCACGCCGGTGCATCATTCAGCTCCAGCTCATCATTAATAATCGTATAGATATTTGCAAATAATCCCCTTTCATCAAGCCATTGCTGGTGAAAGGGGATTCTGTTTGAAAATCATATTTTCTATGGATAAATCGTTTTTTAAAAGGAACACAAAACTATTCCTTCACTTAAAAAAATGGCTGGAAAAAGCTGTTCTGGACCATAGCATGATCGCTAATGGCGATCGTTTGCTCATTGGAGTATCTGGTGGAGCGGACAGTTATGCGCTACTGGATTTGCTCGATTCACCAATGATCTTCTTGCCCAAATTTTCTTTTATCGCCGTCAACATAGATATGGGTTTTGATCCGGATTATATCGCTTATCGTGAACTCGAAAAATACTTCCAAGAACATCAATACAAGTATGTGATGGAAAAGACGGATATCGGCGTCATTTCACACACGGATTTCAATAGAAAAAATCCATGTTTTCTATGCTCGCGCCTGCGGAGAAAAAGGATTTTTGAAATTGCGAACGAAAAAAGATGCAACAAGATTGCTTTTGCCCACCATCGTGACGACATTATCGAAACTTTGCTGCTCAACATGTTTTACGGGCGGGAAATCAGCACGATGATGCCCAAACAGAGTATATTTGGCGGCAAATTGCATATTATACGTCCGCTGGTTTATTTGCGGGAGGAATTGGTTAAAAAATACAGTTATGAGAGGCAGTTTCCCACAGTTAAAAACGAATGTCCGAGCAGTGAAAACTCAAAAAGAAGTTATGTAAAAAAGTTGCTTAAAGAACTCGAACTTGAAAATTCTGAAATCCGGCATAATATTTTCAAGGCGATGAACCATGTGAAACCGGATTATTTGCCGTCTTGGCCGAAATAAATAATATACTGACTGGCTATCTTTAAGATGATGTGAAGTGCTGTCGTCTATAACTGAAAATAGAAATGAAAATAAAAAAATGATAGCAATACTTATTTTTTAATGTAAAATTGAACCATGATAAAGGAAAATACCGCGCATAAACTGATCGCGACCAACAAAATGGCGCGGTTCAATTATGATATTGACGATATCTATGAAGCCGGTCTGGTTTTGTCCGGAACGGAAGTAAAGGCCTTGCGCGCGGGGAAAGCCAATCTGAAAGACAGTTATGCCATGGTAAAAGATGATGAGGTTTATTTGCGCGAAATGCACATCAGTCATTACGATCATGGCAACCGCTTCAATCATGAGCCATTGCGGGCGCGCAAATTGCTTTTGCATAAGCGCGAAATCCGCAAACTGTATGGCAAGTCGCGGGAAAAAGGGCTGGCATTGATTCCACTGAAACTATATTTCAAAAACGGCGTGGTGAAAGTGGAAATCGGCATCTGCAAAGGCAAGAAGCTGCATGACCGGCGTCAGGATATTAAAAAAAGAGAAGAGAGGCGTGACATCGCACGCGATTTTAAATCAAAACTTATTAAGGTTTAAATCATATTATTAACGAGTTGGAACGTGGATAGGTTGCCGCCGGTACTGGTTATCTTTGACAAACATACGGAAAGTGTCTATAATAAAAATAAAAAAGGGGGGGCGTAAAGGTTTCGACGGGGACATTTGAAGTTGTAGAAGCGTGCCGAGGTTCCTACAGGCCTCGTTAAACAGGTAGGAAACATATAATCGCAGACAACTACGATTACGCTTTAGCCGCTTAGTCGGCTAACGTTGAACCCGGTTCTCCTGTTGGCTGGGGGAAACGTCATTTAGACAGGATAGCCAAACTTCTTGCCTGGGGGAGGGCGGCGAAACCTTACAGGATAGCGCGGTGAGATCCGGCCTTAGGGAGCAAACCAGCGTGAAGGTTCTAAAACGAAGGCTACGCACGTAGAAGCTCCAGCGGAAGGTTTTCGGACGCGGGTTCAATTCCCGCCGCCTCCACCAAAAATACTAAGTAATTACGGTTACTTAGTATTTTTTTTGAC
>CAZBGE010000009.1:0-40501 GCA_964491435.1 uncultured Smithella sp. | reverse complement strand
TGACGAAGGTGGCCGCCATTTTTCCGTAATCGAGAATTTTCATACTGCGTTTGCCAGGATGGCAGCCGGTTACCGCCAGAATTGCATCGCTGGCGCAACGGTCCATTTCGACAAAAACGATCAAGTTTTTTTTGTCGGCGCCCTTCGGGTCGGTAATGCCGATCCGGTTGAGACCCAGGATGGCCATCCTGGCGCCGATGACAATGCCTGCGCAGGCGTCTCCGTGAAATGCTTTGGCCTCTTTTATGCAATCCTCGAAGTTCAACTTGTTATGGTTTTCCATCTTTTATTCCTTTCACAAAGAATGCTTTCACAAACGGTTCCCGCATGACTCATGGCTCATGTTCCTGCTGAGACAATCGTCATAACATTGCCGCTTGCGGCAAATTTTATCAAAAGCGTTAGCTTCTGCAATAGATAACGCGGCGTTGTATAGCACCGCGCATAACGCACGGTCAAGCTTTTTGTGTTTTTTTGATGTCTGGGGGATTGTCTTGTGGTATATATTGCACATGAAAATATATATTAAGTTAAGTGTTTTGAATGATCAGGGACTGCCTTTCATGGGGAAGGGGGCGGATCAGTTGCTTCAGGGCATAAAGCGCTTGGGCTCCATTAATCAGGCAGCAAAGGAAATGGGTTTGTCGTATGCAAAAGCCTTGAAGATCATTAAGAAAATGGAAGCAAGCCTGGGAGACAAAGTATTAAAAACGAAGACTGGCGGCAAGGAATATGGCGGCGCGGAACTTACGCCTCTGGCGACAGAGCTTCTCGACATTTTCATGGACTACGAAGAAGAAGTGTCCGCCTTTGCCCATAAACAATTCACTAAAATCAACGATCGTCTTAATGCTTTGGTCAAAAAGCAGGGGGAGTGAAATGACATTTACTCACCTGGCCTGATCCTTCTCTAATAAATCAAAATATTTATAGATTTCAAATGTTTTTGTTATCTTAAGCATATCCTTTTGCCACTCCTTGTCTCACCGCTGACAAATCATCGAGAGAAAAAAAATAAAAAAGCTTGACGAAGCGTTATTGACAGCTATATACAACGCAGCGTTGTTTATTGCGGAAGCTAACGCTTCTTGGTGATCCAGTCACACACGGCATCGAAATTAAGGATACATCCTTTCCCGCTTTCCATCCTTATACAGCCTGGCGTGACCGGGAGGTATGGTCAAAATAATCATTGATGATGACGGTCTTATCCGTGAACTTTATGGAGGGAAAACTTATCAAAAGTTACGCAGACTGGAGGCAGCATTATGAGATTGCTCCGGATCAGCATTTTATTACTTTTGGACGAAGTCCAATAAATCGATAAAAGGAGAGAAAACGTGAAGAGAAAGAAGATGTTAATTTATTTACCGATGTTTGTGTTAGTTTTATCTCTCGTTAACATCTGCTGGGCCGCGGATCCGGCAGCTCCGCCAGTCACCAATCCGGCCAGGGAATTCGAAGTCTATGATCTGGGTGAAGTTGTCGTATCCGCGGAAAAAGCCAGGGTCAAGGAAGTGGCCGTGGTCAACGAAATTACAGCGGAGGACATTAAAGCCACCAACAGCAAAACCCTGGCCGAGGCTTTATTTCATGCGCCGGGTGTGCGCGTGACGGCCGGAGCCAAAAATGAGGCCAATGTTTCCATTCACGGCTTTGCTCAAAAGCAGCTGCTGGTTTTAATTGACGGCGTGCCTTACTACGAAACAAAATACGGCCGTTTGGATTTGAACCAGATCCCCACGGAAAATATTGCCAAAATCGAAATCAGCAAGGGCGCCGCCTCCGTTATTTACGGCGCCAACGCCCTGGGCGGCGTCATCAATGTCATCACCAAGAAACCATCGGATAAACCCTATGCCAGCGCATCGCTTGAAGCTTCCGGCAACGATACGTATCGCGCATCCGCAACCCATGGTATGAAGGCGGGAATTTTCAATTACTGGCTGAATTACACCTGGGCAAAATCCGGCGGTTACAATCTGTCCAACGATTATGAGCCGAGATTGACAACTATTCAGAAGCAACCGGGAGGCAAAACATCTGAAGTCGTTCAGGAAAAAGGGGAAAGAATCAATTCCGGCTACGAAAGCAATAACATCTGGGCCAAATTCGGAATAGAGCCGAAAAAAGGATCCGAATATTACGTGAATTTGCACTATCTGGACAGAGACAAAGCATGGTCGCCTTCAACGGAGTCCATCAGATACTTCAACAAAAGACCCTACTTTACCAATTTTGCCAAAATACCGGATTATAACGACTGGGGAATCGATCTGGACGCCAAGCAAAAAGTTCATGATATGCTGACTTTAAAGGCCAAGCTGTTTTATCACAACCACAGTGACAGCCTGGATTCTTACACAAACCAGACTTACTCAACACAACTCGCCCACAGTTCCTATAAGGATTACATTATGGGCGGGTCTTTCTTTGCTGATTTTCAACCGGTGAACTGGAATATCTTGAGATTTGCCGCGCATTACAAGAAGGATAATCATGAAGAGGGTGATGATGAATATTTGCCTTATGCCGAATCCGCATCCTACACCGGTTCCGTGGGTCTGGAAAATGAATTCAATATGATTAAAAATTTGTCCGTGCTGATCGGCGCCAGCTATGACTGGTTTAATGTGGATAAATCGGACAATACCAAGTTGTCAAACTCAGGAGATTTTATCAGATTTGATCCTTTTCCCGCAAATCGCAGCGATGCCTTCAATCCCATGTTGGGAATTTCATATGTTTTTGACTGTCAAACAAAAATATTTGGCTCCGTGGCCCAAAAAAGCCGCTTTCCGAAGCTGGAAGAACTTTATTCCAGCAAAGGCGGAAATCCAAATCTGAATACGGAAAAAAGCTGGAATTACACACTGGGTGTTTCGCGTCCGTTTTCCCAATACGCCAAAGCCGGGTTATCCGCATTTTATTATGATGTATCCGACATGATCTCCAAAGACGGCATCGGCTGGATTGGCACCAATTACAACGTGGGCAAAGTCCAGCTGTATGGATTTGAATTGAATGCCGAGGCATATCCGCTAAACGGTCTGACGCTACGGGTGGACTATACGTATGAAGAGGCCAATAACAAGAGTGAGGGCCGTGTAACGGATGATGTCACCTATGTCCCCCGGCACAAAGTGGATGCCGGCGTACAATACGTTCTGCCTGTGATTAAAAGCCGTCTCAATTTCAATATGACGCATATGTCATCAATTTATTCGCAGTTGCCGACTCCGTCTAGCCCGGCCAATCCCATCCTCAAGTCAAGCGACTACACGCTGTTTGACGCGAAAATTACGCAGCCCATCTGGAAATATTTTGAAGTTTACGTGGCTTGCAAGAATATTTTCGACAAAAACTATGAACCGGAAGTCGGCTACCCGGCGCCGGGAAGAAGCTTCTGGGGCGGGATCATGGCAAGATATTAGTTACGGATAATTTGTTATTCAGCCGGGAAGCGGAATCGTAAGGCAACTGATTATGCTCCCCTCCCGGCATTTTGCTGGAATCAATTATGGAATGGTTAAGCGCCGTCATCGACTATGGAATCATCGGGTTGCTGGTTTTCCTGAGCATGATTGCCACAGGTATCGCCATCGAACGGTTTTATTTTTTCAAACATATAAATATTGAATCATTTCAAGATTATAAAAGTCTGGAACTGGAACTGACCCGGAAAATTCATCTGATCGCCACCATCGGCAGCAATGCCCCGTACATCGGCCTTCTGGGAACGGTTCTGGGAATCATGCTGACTTTTTACATGATCGGCAAAGAAGGTTTTATGGATACAGGCAGAATCATGGCCGGCCTGGCTCTGGCCCTCAAGGCCACGGCCATCGGCCTTCTGGTAGCCATTCCGTCCGTTTCCTTATACAATTTTCTTTTAAGAAGAGTGAAGGTGCTGCTCATGACCTGGGAAATCGAACATGGAAGAAAAGAACTTTGATTATATCAATGTCATTCCCCTGGTGGATGTCATGCTGGTGCTGCTGACCATTGTGCTGACCACTTCTTCGTTTATCGCCAGCGCAATGATTCCGCTGGATCTGCCCAAAGCCCATCGCGGCGGGGGAGAAATCCTCAAAACACAGACGGTTGAAATTGACCGGGCGGGCCGGGTTTATTTGAACTCCCGTTCCGTATCTCTGGAAGAACTGAAAAACAGCCTTGCCGCCATGAACAAGAATATTCCCATTTTAATCCGGGCGGATCGCAGTATCAGCCTGCAAAACTTTGTCAGCGCCCTTGACGTCATCAAGGGATTGGAATTTTCACGCGTCAGCCTTCAGACGGAGGAAGGCTTATGACGGCACAGGCCCGGGCCTTCCAGATATCCTTTTTGCTTCACAGTGTTGTGATTGCGCTGGCCGTCATGTGCGGCGCATTTCAGAATCAATGCAGGAAAACCATCGTATTGGATTTCCATTTGCCGCCCCCCGCGACGGTGGTTCAAAAACATGAAGCGGCCGCGCCGATGCCGGTCATTGCGGCAAAACCGGTCAAACCCGCGGGCCGTTCTGACCGAAAGGAAAAAGAAGCGCCGCCCCAAATAAAAGAAAGTCCCCGGATGTCGCTCGTTCCTGAAACACCGCCAATTGTCAAGCTGCCGGAAGCCCCAAGTCTCAAGAGCGGCCCGGCGACGCGCCTGGAAGACACAGGGAAATCCGCCTGGGAGGGCGCCCCCGGAATTGCCGGGGGGACGAGGGCAGGAAACGGCAAGAGCTCCCGCGCGGGCGACACGGACAGCGGCAAAGAATCGGCAAGAGCTCATTATTTGAACGAACACTTTGCCTATATCCGGGACAAAATTCTCCGGAATGTCATCTATCCCGACTCGGCAAGAAGAATGGGATGGCAGGGCAGGGTGCTTCTTTCCTTTGTCGTCACGGCCAACGGGTCCGTCCGGGAATGCAGGGTTGTGAAAAGTTCGGGCTTCCTGATGCTGGATCAGAACGCCCTGGAAACCGTGAAGGACACGGCGCCGTTCCCCACGCCGCCTGTGGAAGCCCGGCTGGTGGTCCCGATCGTTTATCGTTTGGAGTAAGGCGCGACCAATGCCGTGCTTCTTTATGTTTCCATTGACATATAAGAAGGCGTTTCCTATACATAGCACCGTAAAAAGAAGTTCTCATCAGGGAAATTCCCGGAGAGCAAAACAAGCAGATTTGATGTCCTGGCAGCAAAACCATATTGAAGAATATGGAATATAGAATAAAGGAGAAAGTAAAGATGAAAAGTTTGATCAGCAAGTTGTTTTTAGTTTTGGCCGCCGTTGTGTTATGCGCCTCTTCCGTGCAGGCGGCGGATATTAATATTTTCGCCGCCGCCAGCATGAAAGAGGCGGTGAAGGAATTGGCAAATAACTTTAACATGAAGAATCCCGGCGCAAAATTCATTAACAACTTTGGCGCATCCGGTGCCCTTGCCAAACAAATCGAAAACGGCGCGCCCGCCGACTGGTTTGTTTCGGCCAATCTGCAATGGATGGACTACCTGAAGGACAAGAAACTGATGGATGAGAAAAGCATCAGCACTTTTGCCTTCAATACCTTGGTGTTTGTCGGCAAGCCGGATTTGAAAGTTACGTCCATGCAGGGTATCATCGCGCTGGACAAGATTGCCATCGGCAGTCCCAAAAGCGTTCCGGCGGGCGAATACGCGGATAAAGCCATCAAAAAGTCCGGCCTCGACAAACAACTGGAAAACAAGCTGGTCATGGCCAAGGATGTCCGGGCCTGTCTGATGTATGCCGACACGGGAGAAGTAGCCGGAGCTTTTGTTTACAGAACGGACGCCGCCATGGCCAAGAATGTGAAAATCCTGTTTACGGTTCCGCAGGATTTGTATCCGCGGGTTACCTATCCGATGGGGCTGACCGCGAGCGGAAGCAAAAAAGCGGAAGCGGCGGCGTTTCACAAATATCTCCAGACTCCCGCGGCGAAACAAATTCTCATAAAATACGGATTTGTTCTTGAATAATTTGGAACCTCCGTATGTCAGTCCATTCATTTACCTCCGGACCGCCGGGGCAAAATTTTTCTCATAAAATATGATTTTATGATAAAGCAGTTAAGTTATGTTTGCATTCAGCCATTCGGATTATCTTGCTATTCTGTTGTCCCTGAAGGTGGCGATGGTTGCCACCATCCTGTCTCTGCCGTTCGGCTTTGCCGCGGCCTACCTCATGACCTACCGGAAATTCCGGGGAAGAGTTGCTCTGGATGTGCTGGTCAATCTCCCCCTGACCCTGCCGCCCGTTGTGGTTGGTTATCTTTTGCTGCTCCTTCTGGGACAAAACGGTTTTCTGGGCAAATGGGTATTGCAGCCGCTGGGAATCAAACTGATCTTTACCTGGAAGGCGGCGGTCATTGCGACGGCGGTGGTCGGTTTTCCGCTGATGGTCCGGTCGATTCGCACGGGCATGGAAACCATCGACGAAAAACTCATCCAGGCCTCCCGGACGCTGGGCGCTGGGCCGCTCGACGCCATTGCCACTGTCATTCTGCCTCTCTCCCTCCGCGGTATCCTGGCCGGCGCCATTCTCATGTTTGCCCGGGGACTCGGTGAATTCGGCGCCACGATCATCGTGGCCGGCAGCATTCCCGGTGTGACGCAAACCATTCCTCTCGCCATTTATGAATATGTCAGTTCTCCCAGCGGGGATGTCATGGCCATGTCTTTGTGCCTTGTTTCCATTACCATCTCGGTTGTCGTGCTTGTTTTTCACGAATGGCTGGGCAGACGCGTGGTCAGGGTGGACTGACATGGAATTGCGCGTTGCCGCTCAAAAGAAACTGAATGAGTTTTTCCTGGATGCGGATTTTACGATTGAAGGCAACCGGATCGGAATTTTCGGCCCGTCCGGATGCGGTAAATCCACGCTGGTCGGCCTGATTGCCGGACTGCTCCATCCGGACCGCGGAAGCATCCTCATTAACGGCGAGCCTGTTTTTGACCGCGCCAATAAAGTAAAAATCCCCGCCCAGCGCCGGCGGATCGGCATGGTCTTTCAACATCCCCATCTTTTTCCCCACCTGAGCGTGAAGGGAAACCTTCTATACGGCTACAGGCGATGCTCGGAAGGTCAGCGCAAAATCATTCTTGAGCATCTGGCGGATGTTTTGCAGATCGGCGATCTGCTGCACCGGGGCGTCAATAATCTCTCCGGCGGTGAGAAGCAGCGGGTGGCGATCGGCCGGGCCGTGCTTTCCAATCCCCGGCTGCTGATCATGGATGAGCCTCTTTCCGCCCTGGACGACAGCCTCAAATTCCAGATCATTCCTTTTCTCAAAAAATCCTGCGAAGCATTTGCCATCCCTTATCTGTTCATTTCCCACTCTCTGACGGAAATGAGGATCATGACCGAACGGGTGCTGAGCATGACCGACGGACGCATTACCGGGCAAATGACGGCGGAGGAACTGGCGCGGGATGCCATGGGAAAAAGTCCGGTTCCCTATATGAATCTTCTGCAACTGCGGGGACCGCGCCGCCTTGACGGGATGTTCGCCTACCGCTTTGGAGACAGTGAACTGCTGATTTCCGGGAACGGCCGGGAAGAAGCGCTCTATGAACTTTCCTCCACTGATATCATCCTTTTCAAGCGCCACCCCGAAGCCATCAGCGCCCGTAATCTTCTGCAATGCCGCGTGGCGGAAATGTTCGAAGCGGGAGGCAGAATCGGCATCGGGCTTTTATGCGGCAATGACAAGCTTGTTGCGGTGGTTGTGAAACAGGCGGTCCGCGACCTGGAGATCAGGGAAGGCGCGGAGGTTTTCGCCGCCGTCAAAGCAACCGCTTTCAGGGAATTGAGTTAACGCCAATTCCCGCAATTTCTCCAACCTGGGCAGAGCAGCCGTCTCCCCGCCCGTATTTACGATTACCGGCCTTTGGGGCGGGACACCCGCGTGCGGTTATTTATCCCGTAGAAAAGAAAACCGGCTGGTCAGCCAAAGTTCAGGGCCGCCGTTATAAATTTTTTCCGTCAGTTTAATTCTGCCGTTTTTACCGATAAACAAGACCGTGGAAGAACGAGTGCCATAGCCGGAGCTGGCGATAAACATCGGCGATAAAACTCTTTCCCATGGAAGGCCAACTCCCGTGTCCGGCAGTTCACGGTCCGGCGGAGTGCTGCGATCCGTAAGAAGAGCAAACAGCGCGTCTTCGAGTTCGTCTCCCTTTTTGGCCAGCGCTTTCTTCAGCAGCGCCTTGCCTCTTTGAATTTTCGGCCAGGGTGTATCCAGCAGGTGGTTGCTCAACCCATGGATGCCGTCCGGTATTTTTTGCGCGCTGCCACGGTTGGAATAAACGAGAAGGTCTTTTCCGTCTCCCAGCAGAAGATTAAAACCGTTGTAACATCCGGCATTTGCCGATAATTTCTTCAGGTATTGGTCCGCGCCGGCCAATCCCGTCAGATAACGGCTGACCAGTTTACCGCGCGACGGCGCATCTGCCTTCCAGGAGGAAGGATCGCGATAATTGGTGATCGCGGCAAATTTCCCCGTTTTGGTCACCCCCAGCCAGGTTCCTTTTTCCTTCAGATCAACCCCGGCCAGAACTTGCGGGTGCTTTGTCCAGAAATCGGCGGCCTGCGAAGGACGATCATAAAATTCATCCCGATTTGCCGCTAAAACCAGCCGGTAGGCAGGATGAACATTAAAAGCAAAAAGAATCAGGCACATAAATTCTTCATCCTGTTGATAATTTTCGTCATCGTTTCTCCGGCCGAGGCATTGATGAGAACATCGGCCAGATGATCCTGTTCGGTCTGTCCTTTATTGATGATCGCCAGCTCTGCGCCCGCCTGCTTGGCATAAACCGGCAGGTAGGCGGCGGGATAAACCACCAGCGAGGAACCGATCACCAGCATCAAATCACATTCTTCGGCGTCGCGGGTTGCCTGGGACAGAGTTTGCCGCGGCAGCGCCTCACCGAAAAAAATGACATCGGGCTTCAAAATGCCCCTGCAATAATCGCAGCTTGGAACATCGTCGGAACCGGCGTATTTCTCTTTGATAAGCGCAAGAGGATAATGCTCCCGGCAATCCAGGCAGACCAGCATCTGCATGTTGCCATGCAGCTCGCGAATCAGGCCGGGATCACTGCCCGCCTTTTGGTGCAGGTTGTCGATATTCTGTGTAATCAGCGCGCTGAGTTTGCCCATTTTTTCCAGTTCCACAAGGGCCAAATGCGCCGCATTGGGTTGGGCGTCTTCCATGAAACCGCCTTCGCGCAGGCGCCGCCACAGTTTATTGCGCGTCGCCCGAGACCCCATGAATTTATCAATGGTAAAATCTTCGGGATCATATTTCGTCCAAAGCCCGCCGGGACCGCGGAAATCCGGAATGCCTGATTCCGTGCTCACCCCCGCTCCTGTAAAGACAACCACCCTTCTTGCTTTCGCAATCATTTCCGCAACTTTATTGATTTGTATTTCTGCCGGCACGAAACTCTCCCTTGATGCAAATGCTGATTTAATCAGAATAGTTTTTTGGCGGTCTCTTCCATGGCTTCCCGCAATTTCCTTCCGTCGTTTGCCGTAATCAGGCCGCGCAGGTCCCGGATCACCCTTTCATAGGTCTGAAGCAGGGCGTCGATATTGGAATTGCCGGCAATAATGTCGGCATAGAGTTCCGGGCTTTCCATATATATTTTTTTAACAATATCCATTTTCGTTTTAAAAATAGGCGTGGAAAATTGATTCAATTCCGTAAAAGGTATGCCGGTTCTGGCAATCGCCATCCCCAGCGTAATCGTATTGAGATGATTAAGCGCCTGCACCACCCCCATCATCCGGTCGTGTTCTTCGGGTGTTCTTTCCAGCAACACATAGCCGGTTTTCTCGAAAATATTCTTGATCCAATCATACCAGACGATGCCGCGCCCCCGGCACAAAACAATATTGTGGCCCGCCGCCTCCGTCACGGAAGGACCGAAAAGCGGATGACAGCCCACCACGTCGGCTTCGGAAGAAGCCAGCATCAGCGCCACCGGATCTTTTTTCAGCGACGTCAGATCCATCAGCAGCTGGTCTTTTTTCAGCAGCGGACCAACTTCGGCAATCACGCCGGCCGTCGCCGCAATCGGCACGGAAACGACAATCACATCGCAGCATCCGGCGGCATCCGCGGATGTCATTTTTGTTTTTCTGCCGGTAACATGAACGGTATAATCCTGATCGTCCAGCAACTGAGCCAGCCAGCTCCCCATGCCGTTCGTGCCGCCGATGATACCGATGGTAATATTTTTCATCCGGAAACCGCCTTTTGCCGAAGCCAGTGGTCAGCCAGGACGATGGATACCATCGCTTCGCACACTGGAACAATCCGCGGCAGCACGCAGATGTCGTGACGTCCCCGTATTTGAATGGCACGCGGATTACCCGCGAGATCCACCGTCTGCTGTGGCAGGGAAATCGACGGAATCGGCTTGCAGTAAACCCGGATTACGATATCCTGCCCGGTGGTAATGCCGGCCAATATTCCACCGGCGGAGTTTTTAAGAAAGCCTCCGGTATCCATCGCATCATTGATCTGAGATCCTTTCTTATCGGCCACTCCGCAGCCGTCGCCTATTTCCACCGCTTTCACCGTGCCAATGCCCATCAGAGCGCACGCCAGGTCCGCATCCATCTTCTCGAACACCGGTTCGCCCAAACCCGCCGGACATCCCCGGACAAGAACTTCGACCACACCGCCCAGCGTATCGCCTTCTGCGCGGACCACGTTCAGCCGCTCTACCATCGCCTCAGATGCCAAATCATCAGGACAGAACAGGACGTTACGGCGAACTTTTTCCTTCAAATCCGGATCCTGACTTAAACCTGCGCTCTGAGCGTCAACTCCTCCAATGCTTTTAGTGTAAGCAATGACGTCCATTCCGGCGGGGGCGATGATTTTTTCGGCAACCGCTCCCGCAGCGACACGGGCCGCCGTTTCCCGGCCAGACGCACGCCCTCCGCCGCGCCAGTCACGAACGCCGTATTTCCTAAAATAGGTGTAATCGCCGTGTCCCGGCCGGAAAACATCTTTCAGGCTGTCGTAACTTGACGAATGAGCGTCGGCGTTGCGTATCAGAAGGGATATCGGCGTTCCAGCCGTTTTGCCTTCAAAGACGCCGGACAGAATTTCCACCCGGTCTTTTTCGCTGCGCGTCGTTGAGGCGGCCCCGGGCGATGGTTTGCGCCGGTCCAGCGCTCCCTGAATATCGGCTTCACTCAAATCGAGACCCGCCGGGCAGCCGTCGATCACCGCGCCCAGCGCCGCGCCGTGCGACTCCCCCCATGTGGTTACGCGAAACACGCAGCCCAAGGTATTTCCCGCCATACGATCTCCCGCTAAGACTTATTTTTGTCTATTTTTCTCAATTTATTTATCTCAAAAACAGCGCCCTTTTCCAGCAGATGCTGATAAATTTCATCAGCCACGCGTATAACACTTTTGCCTTCCGTGTCTATGATAATATCGGAAACCGACTCATACAGAGGCATCCGCTCGCTTAAGACGGCAATGGTCTCCGCGGCGAGATCCTGGGAGGTAAATTGCGGACGCGCCCCTTCCGTCTGCGCATCGCATTTGAGCCGCTCGATGATGTCAGGCAAAGACGCTCTCAAGCATACCAGAAAGCCCATTTTTTTCAAGAATTTCCTGTTTTCCTCCGCTAAAACCGCTCCGCCGCCGGTGGCGACGACGCAAAGGCCTTTTTCACCAAGGGACGCAATGGCTTCTTTTTCCTTTTGACGGAACGCCGGCCAGCCTTCACGCCCAATCAGTTTTTTTATGGTCATGCCCGCCGTTTGCTCGATTAAATGATCCGTATCCACGAAAGGAATATTTAGCTTTTTTGACAGCAGCAGACCTACCGTGGTCTTTCCCGTCGCCCGATAGCCGATAATGATTACTTTCATATCTTTGCCAGTTCCTCCCAAAAACCGGGAAAGGATTTGTCGACGCATTTTTTGTTCTTAATCTCCATGCCGGGCGTGACCAGGCCGGCAACCGCAAAACTCATGGCGATCCGGTGATCATTATAAGTTTCGACGGACGCGGGACGAACCTTTCCGCCTTCAATCATCAAACCATCCGGCAATTCGGAGGCCGTGACCCCGATCCGGTTGAGTTCCGCCGCCATCGCCGCCAGGCGATTGCTTTCCTTAATTCTCAAATGAGCAACGTTGGTGAGCAACGTCCGGCCATTGCGGAAAGCCGCCCAAACACCCACTGTCGGCACCATGTCCGGCATGTTGCCCAGATCCAGGGTCATGTCGCCTGAAACCGGATTGCCCGCGGACACCTGCACATAGGTTTCACCGCTCTCAACCTTGCAGCCGATTCTCTCCAGAATGTCCAGAAAATGGATGTCCCCCTGGGCGCTTTTCCGGCTGACGCCCATCACGCGAATGGTTTTTTTTAAAAGCGCGGCGGCCAGAAAAAAATAAGACGCGCTGGAGGCGTCGCCTTCCACATAATAGTTGCGTCCTGAATAAATATGCTGCGTGCCGACCATATACCGGCGATTGCCGGTTTGCATCACTTGTGCGCCAAAATCGTTCATCACGCGAACGGTCAAATCAATGTAAGGCGCCGAGACGATATTCCCCGTCAGTGAAAGTTCAATGCCTTTGGCCGTGTAAGGTCCGCACAACAGGAGCGCGGAAACATACTGGGAGCTTTCAATATCTGTCAGCGTAATCCGGCCGCCCTTGAGGCCGTTGGCCATAATTCGCACCGGCGGACAATTATTTTGGCAGGCAATATCCACGCCCATCTCCTGAAGCGCCGCAACAAGGGGGCCAACCGGCCTTTCACACAAACGAGGTTCTCCCGTCAAAACATAACCGCCCCGCCCCAGACACACCAGCGCCGTTAAAAACCGCAGCGCCGTGCCGTTGTTTCCCAAAAAGATTTCATCGCAGTTATTGGCAATCGCCCCGCTAATGCCGGTGACCTCAAAGCCTTCCGCAACCGGATCGATCCCCGCGCCCAATTTCTTCAGTCCCGCCATCAGATGCCGTGTATCATCGGCAATCAGGGCATGCCGGATCCATGATTTTCCCTGCGCCAGCGAGGCGGCGATCAGCGCCCGCTGCGTCAGGCTTTTTGAGCCGGGCACTTCCACCGTGGAAACAGTTTCGTTAATTTTTATTTCAGGACTCAAGCTTTTCCAACCTTTCCCGGACGGTTTTTCTCATCAACGCCAGAGGCGCTTCCTTTCCCGTCCATAATTTTAATTGCCCGGCCCCCTGATGCACAAACATCTCCAGACCGGAAATAATTTTGCAGCTTTTCGCCTTTGCATCCCGCAGCAGCCTGGTCATCAACGGGTTGTAAATGACATCCGCTACAACCGGATAATTGGCCAACGCGGCCGCCTCCACCGGTGATTGCTCCACATGCGGATACATGCCGACAGGCGTGGTGTTGATCAGACAGTCCGCCTTGATTCCTCCGATACGCGCTAGGGAATAAAACGGGCAATCAAACCGCGCCGCTAACGCCTTTCCCTTGTCTTGCGTGCGGTTGGCAATCACAACCTTTCCGCCTTCTTTTTGTATGCCGTAAGCCGCCGCGCGCGCCGTTCCGCCCGCGCCGAGAATGACAAAAGTTTTCCCCGCAATATGCAATTGAACTTTTAAGGCCTGCGCTAATCCCAGCCAATCCGTGTTAAAACCGGTCAGCCTTCCCCCGTCATTGACAATCGTATTAACGGCGCCCAGAGCGGCGGCGTCCCCGTCAATCACGTCAAGAAATTCCATCACGGATGTTTTAAACGGAATCGTCACGGACGCGCCGCGAATATTCATTCCCCGCACGCCGGTCACGGCCGCGCTTAAATCACTCACGCAAAATGCGCTATAGCGCCCGTCGATCTTCATCGCCGCCAGCGCCGTATTGTGCATCAGCGGCGAGAGACTGTGCCCGACGGGATTTCCCAGCAGGACAAAGTTTGTCTGGCCGGACGGTGTCAGACTTGCCTGTGCTCCGCTTTCATCGTTCTGCAGCAAACGCCGGAATTGCTTCATCTCGCCCACCGTCAACTGACCGGGCGCTGATTGCCGGCCTTCCGGCAGCACGGCAAAAGTAAGAAAGCTTCCCAGCAGCGGCGCCGCCACACGGCTGATTTTTCCTTTTTCTCCCATGCACATGGCGATAATCATACGCTCCCGCGCTTTGGCGAAAGCAATCAGCTTCAGTATTTTTAAATTGTCTTCCAAATTTGCGGCGTAAGGTACGATCTTTACAATATCTGCTCCGGCTCGCACGCAAGCCTGAAATATTGATTTTAATGCCGCCAGCGACGGGGTTTTGGAAAGGTTATGCCAGGAAACAATGATACGCGTGGCGCTTTTCTGTTTGCGGATAAACGCCTGAAGCCGCCCAATGTCCTCCTCTCCGCAGGCCAGTTCAATATCGACGAAATCAGCTCCCATTGTTACTGCTTTATTCAGCAGATTCATTTTCGCCGTTTGCGACATAACCTTTTTCCCGGCCGTCATCTCACCGGAAGGGCGCGGCGGCGCTTCTTCCGGCCGGCGGCAGGTGACAATAATCTTGACGCAGCCGGATGCATTGCGGGCGGCGGCTATCAGCTTCGGCAAGTCGCCCGCCGCAATCAAATCCATGCGCAATTCAATCGCGTCAGCCGCCAGCGCGCTTCTTTCAACCGCCAGGAGCGCCTCTTCATGAGTCGCTCCTGTAATGGGAATGCAAATCATAGTCCATCCTTGGCTTTCGGATACGATCCTAATATCTTCAAGTAAATTGTTTTTTCCTTTAATTCTTTCAGGCATCCTTTCACGGTTTTGTCATTCCCATGACCAATCATATCGACAAAGAAAAGATATTCCCACAGGCGTTCCTTGACGGGATGCGACTCAATCTTTGCCAGATTGATCTTGCGTTTTGAAAAGGAGGCAAGCGCGCGATGCAGCGCGCCGGGAGAATCGGGCAGCGCAAAAATAACCGACGTCTTGTCATTGCCCGTAGCCGTTCCTTCACCCCGGCCGATAACCAGAAAGCGCGTCGTGTTGGAAGGATTGTCTTCAATGCCTTCCGCCAGCATATTCAAACCATAGGTGGCAGCGGCCAGGGCGCTGCCGATGGCCGCTGCTGTTTTTTTGCCCCGCACCATCTGTGCGGCGGCCGCCGTGCTTTCCATTTCACCCAGAACCGCATTGGGAAGATGTGAGCGCAGCCAGGCCTGGCACTGCGCCAGCCCCTGCGGGTGCGAATAAACATTTTTGACGTCCTTCAGACTTTTTGCCGACGAAATCAGACACTGACTGATGCGCAGATACATTTCGGCCTGGATTTTCAGGGGCGTCAACACCAGCCGGTCCAAGGTTACATTGACCGATCCTTCCAGCGAATTTTCCACGGGCGCAACACCCCATTCCACCGCGCCTTTTTCCACCTCGTCAAACACGCGCGCAATGCCCTGCTGCGGCCAAAAGCGGCTGGACGAACCAAAATGCAAGTGCGCCGCCAGATGGCTGAAGGAGGCCTCCGGCCCCAGATACGCAATGTTCATGGGTTTCTGCAAATCACGCGACGCGGAAATAATCTCCCGGTAAATCGCCGTGACCTGGCGGTCGGATAACGGGCCATCATTGAGATCATGCAGATAATTCATCACGCGGGCTTCCTGCGCCGGATGATAAACCTCCAGGCCGGACTGCCCCTTGACCTTGCCGATCTTCACGGAAATCTGCGAGCGCTCGTTGAGCAGGCGGATAATTTCCCGGTCTTTTTTTCTCATCTCTTCCCGTAATGTATCCAAAGAAGGCTTCATGCTTTCATCTCCTCCAGAACGTCGTTGAGCATTTGATCGCTGACGCTCCCATTGACAAAGGGCATGCCTATTTTTTTAATCAGAACAAACTGGACCACGTCCCCCTTCTTTTTCTTGTCCGATTTCAAGCGGCTGCTCACCGCTTCTGTCTTCAGTGCGGAATCAATCCGGGTCGGCAGTCCCGCATGAGCAATGACACTTTCTATACGACCGGATTCTTCCCCGGACAAATATTTCATTTTCACGGACAGCCTTGCCGCGGCGATCATTCCCAGCGCCACGCTTTCGCCATGCGACAGAGCATAGTTTGAAGAAGCTTCCAGGGCATGCCCCAGCGTATGGCCGAAATTGAGAATTCTTCTCAGTCCCTGTTCACGTTCGTCAATCTCCACAATCGATTTTTTAATACGGCAGCAGGTCTCGATAATTTTCAGCAGACGGGCCGAATCTCTCCTTTTGACATCGTCCATATCTTCTTCCAGCATCTTGAATAATTTTTCGTCTTCAATAATGCCGTATTTGATAACTTCGGCCAGGCCGTTTTGAAACTCTTTTTCCGGCAGCGTCTCCAGAAAATCCACATCCGCAAACACGGCGCGCGGCTGGTAAAAAGTTCCCAGCAGGTTCTTGCCCTGCGGCAGATCCACGGCAGTTTTTCCGCCGATACTGCTGTCCACCTGACCTATCAGCGTAGTCGGTATTTGAATATAAGGAACAGAACGCATATAAATCGATGCCATAAATCCTGTCAGATCCCCCACCACGCCGCCGCCCAGGGCCAGCAGCAGCGTCCCCCGGTCGGCGCCCAGCGCCAGCAGCCTTGCGGCGGCGTCCATGACGGTCGCCATATTTTTACAGGATTCGCCCGCCGGGATTTCCATCAGCGACGCATTCATCCCCGCCTGGGTCATGGCGTCCAGCAGAGTCACCCCGTAAAGCCCGTTGACATTGCTGTCCGTCACGATCACATAACGCGTCGCCTTGTGATTTTTCGCGGTGAGCAGAATCATCCGGTCAACGATGCTTTTCCCGATGCGGATTTCATACGAGGAAACCGTTTTTTTATCAAGATTGACTTTTAGTGTTTTCATGTTCTCTCCATCGCCTCAACCATGCATCGCCTTGGCGAGCGCCCGGATATCATCCATCAACTGATAGAATTTTTCCGGTTTAAGAGACTGCGCCCCGTCCGAAACTGCTTTTTCCGGTTCGGGATGCACTTCCACGATAATACCGTCCGCTCCCACAGCCACCGCCGCGCGCGCCAGCGGGATAACATAATGCCAGTTGCCGGCCGCGTGGCTGGGGTCAATAATGACGGGCAAGTGGGTCAGACTTTTGAGCACCGGTACGGCGCTGATGTCCAGTGTATTGCGGGTGGCGGTTTCAAACGTGCGGATACCGCGTTCGCAAAGGATGACGTTAGGATTGCCGGAAGAAAGAATATATTCCGCCGACATGAGCAGTTCTTCAATCGTCGTCATCATGCCTCTCTTGAGCAAAACTGGTTTGCGCGCATGACCTACTTTTTTCAGCAGGGCGAAATTCTGGACGTTGCGTGCGCCGATTTGCAGCATGTCGGCATAGGATTCCACCAAATCCACATCGGCCGGATTGACGACTTCCGTCACTGTCGGCAGGCCGGTTTTTTTACTGACGCCATCCAGAACCTTGAGCCCGTCCTCTTCCATGCCCTGGAAGCTGTAGGGCGACGTGCGCGGTTTGAAGGCGCCGCCCCGCAAAATCTGCCCGCCGCCTTTTTTGACAACGTAGGCGCTTTCCAGCAATTGCTCCTCGCTTTCAATGGCGCAAGGCCCGGCCATGACGACAAATTCCGGTCCGCCGATTTGAACCGTCCCAACAGTAATCACCGTATCGCCCTCGTGCGATTCGCGGCTGGCCAGTTTGTAAGGCTTCAGAATCGGCATGGTCTTTTCCACGCCCGGCAGCGATTCCGCGTATTTCAGCACGGCTTTGTCGCGATTGTCGCCGACCGCGCCGATAATGGTGCGCTCCACGCCGCTGGACGGATGCGCCTTGTAGCCGACCGACTCGACCCATTGCACCACATCTTGAATCTGCTTTTCCGTTGCATGACTTTTCATGACAATAATCATAATTTCCTCCTTGAATGAAAAAAGGCCATGACTTTCGCCGCCACGGCCTTTAAAAACAAAAAAGCCATGGGCGGTTTCCTTTCGGTCTCCCCATGGCTTTGGTTGGTTTAGGTTACTTTACCAAGTCCTCCTCAGCGACAGGCAGACCGACGCATAATAGTAATAAAACCAGTAGCCGAAATTATTGCTGTTTGCGTTGATATGTCTGTCCATTGAAAAATACCTGTTCTTTTAATTTATCTGCTGTATAAACGAGAGACTTCCGCTTGTCAAGATTTTTTTGAAGATGCTCAATCGACGTGCCGCGCAAGAATTTTTTCTCCCT
This sequence comes from uncultured Smithella sp., assembly GCA_964491435.1. GTDB lineage: Bacteria > Desulfobacterota > Syntrophia > Syntrophales > Smithellaceae > UBA8904. The sequence continues at coordinate 22,261 of CAZBGE010000009.1, read as the reverse complement.
CGTTTCCATGCTCCGCGTGGAAACGATTTGCCGGTATTCCATTTTTCATTTGTTTATTAATTTTTTGCTTTTTATTTGGATCGATTCAGGTCACGGTTCTAAGCAGTGAATTGACCAGATGATAAGTGGAAAACTGTCCGTTGGTAAGCTCCGCGAAAGCATTCTCGCCGCCGAAAATTCCGCTGACGATTTCATCCGTTGACGAACCGGCTTTTTCCATTTCCTTTGCCTTTTGCGCAAGCCCGGTGAAATAGTCCACACAGGTTTTGAGAGCCTTCCGTCCGTCTTCAATAATCTTACCGACGGCGGTAAACAGGACCAGTCTTTCCGTTGGCAAATCCATGATCCTGTTCATGGAGCGGATGATTTCACCCACATTCTCCTCCGGCCTGATAAATTTGGGCGTCTCGCGGGCAAACAGATCTCCCGTAAAACACCAGCCTTTTGAAAATTCCGTAAGACAAATGTGTCCGGCGCAGTGACCGGGCGTCTCAACCACGGCAAATTCGTGATGATCCGTCTTCATGACTGGTTGAATTGGTTTGACCTTTGTCGGGACGGGATGCCCCCATGCAAATTCCTGATAAGGATACAGATCCAATCTTTGATTAATCAACCCGATGGAATCCGGATGGGCAAAAATATCCACACCGTACCGGTTGATAATGTCGTGGTTTCCGCCAATGTGGTCTTCATGATAATGCGTGTTGACAGCAAAACAAAGGTTTCTCACCTCAAGAAACGCCGATAATTCCGGCGCCGTGTGACAGCATCCCGTATCCACCAGCATCCCGTCAACCAGATAGGCGGACACCCAGTAAACCGGTTTACCGTCAATCTCCCTGCTCATGCGTATTTGGGTTACCCCTGCAAACTCCTGTATTTCGATCATCGGCCGCCTCTATTCAGAAAATTTCCCTGCTTTCATGGTTCATAATGCCGTCTTCAGTGCTTTTATCTTGACAAATTCATCAGATTTTCTGATAAACGTCATTTTTATAGCATAGAAAAGGAAATGGATCATGTTGAAGTATTTCAGAAAAATCAAAATTGCAGCGCTGCTGGCCGCGGCGTTCATGCTGCTTTTACAAATACCGGTTGCGGCGGCGGAAAATGAGCGACGCTATGATGTCATTATTGTCGGCGCGGGCATTGCCGGATTGTCGGCGGCCTGGGAATTATCGAAACAAGGTGTTTCTTCGGCCGTCATCGAAATGTCTCACGAATATGGCGCCGCTGCAAGGATGAGCGAGGGCGGTATCTCTATTGTCGGAACGCCGGAGCAGGAGCAGGGCGGCGAACCTGATTCTCCGGAGCTGGCGTTTGCGGATTTTGTAAATTATGGACGGGATGAAGATGGCCCAGGTCCCAACTTGGAATGGGTGCGCTACTATGTTCATGAATCCCGCCGCGAAATATATGACTGGCTGATCGGTCTTGGCGTCTCGTTTGAGAAAAAAGTCGTGCTCATGCCCGGCAATAGCGTCCCGCGGTGGCATAAGGTCGCCGGCAAGGGGAAATACCTCATGGAACCGATTTACCGGGACTGCGTAAAAATGGGTAAAGTTACTTTCATCATGGGCACAAAGGTGCTTTCATTGATTCGCGAGGGAAACCGCATCCGGGGAGTGCGCGCGGAAAAAACCCGGGGCGGGCTGAGGGGGGATTATTATGCCTCTGACGTGATTCTGGCAACAGGCGGTTTTCAGAGTAATCTGAAAATGGTTCATCAGCACTGGCCGAAGGACCTGCCTTATCCGGAGCGTTTTCTGACCGGCGGATGGATCAATGCCACTGGCTCGGGACATGAAATGGCGCAGGCGGCCGGCGCAAAGCTTACCAACATGCAGTACCAGTTAAATTATCCGACCGGTCTGCCTAATCCGTCAGGGTTGCGAGGCATTAACGCCTACAACGATTTTTCCATTTGGGTCAATAAAACAGGAAAGCGTTTCATGAAAGAGTCGCGCGACACCCGTGTAACCTTTCCGGAAGTTTTAAAACAGCCCGGATCGACGTATTGGGCGATTTTTGACAGCGCCTCGCGCGATCATTTACATATTTCCGGTTGGACTCGCCCGATCATTGAAAAAGGTTTTTTTAAAAATCCCCAAATGAGCCGCTATCTTAAATCAGCCGGAACAATTCCGGAGCTGGCCCGGAAGGCGGGATTGCCGCCTGATGCTCTGGCGGAAACCGTAAAACGCTGGAACAAAATGGTGGAGGCAAAAAATGACGAAGATTTTGGACGGATCGGCAGCTTCAAGACCAACTGGGGTAACCCTCCCAAAATTGAAACTCCGCCCTATTATGCCGTTCAGTTTTTTCCCATGACGCGCAAAAGCATGGGGGGCCTTGCTATTGACATGTCCTGCCGCGTGCTGGATGGAAGGGGGAAACCGATTCCCGGCCTTTATGCCGTGGGCGAGTTAACCGGTCTGGCCGGGGTTAACGGTAAGGCTTCTACCGAAGGAACATTTCTGGGAGCATGCATTTTGACCGGCCGGGTGGCGGGCCGCGCCATTGCAGCCGGACATCCAGACCTGAAAAAATGAACCCTCCGGATGTCTGGAAGATTCCCCGGCGGTACACTGTTTTAACGGGCCTGATAACCTGAAGGTTACAAGCGGCCCGCACCGCATCAAACAAGGTTCACAGTGCTTAGCTCGCGATCAGATGCGCTTAAATCAGTATGCCAATGTAGTGCGTACCTTCAGGTGCGCCAAATACCCACGGGCCTGAAGGCCCGAACTACATCGGCGCCGTTTATAAGGACATGAAGGTCCGGACTACATTAAAACAGCAGTGGTTCATCCCAGTTTGCAGGTCTGAAGCTCCGGCGGTTCTAAAACAATGATCTTTCTGCGCCGGAGGTATTCCGGGAAACCGTACAACCGTTTTCCGCCATATTCCATAACGATGGCGTCCGCCGGGCAGTTGTTCAGGCAGCCGAAGCAGGCCAGACATTTTTCACGATCCACTCGCTGCTTTTCCGGATGGATGGCGTCCGCCGGACACTTTTTCACGCAGGTTCGGCAGCCGATGCAGCGCGCGCCATCCACCGTGTGTTTGTTGAGCGCTTTCTTGTTGAGCCAGGCCAGGGGAAGCATACGCGCCATTTCCCGCAGCGCAAGTTCGGACGCATAGACCAGCGGCCGGCCCTGCCGGACGCTTTCCAGAACCTGTTTGGCAAAGTCCCGCACACGGTTGTATGTCGCATCGTCTGGCAGATGTTCACCCGAACGCTGGTTGGCGCTGTCCCAGGCGGGCGTGGGATAGGAGGGAATACTGCGAAATGCTTCCATGCCGACGGGAACGCCTTCCCGGTCCGCCAGAAGATGCAGCGCATGGCACAGCGAGTTGTGCTGATTGCCTTCCGGGCCGCCGAAAGACACAAACGCCGCCACGGGAATTCCCGTGAGCTTCGGCGCGGCAGCCAGCCAGTCGACAACGTTTGACGGAATGTCGTAATAAAAAACCGGCGATCCGATAAAAACCAAATCAAAAGCCGGCAAATGTTTTTGCTCAAAGCGCCTCATGTCGGCCAGCTCCGCCGTCAGCCCCCCGTCCTTCAGCGCACAGGCAATCAGTTTTCCGTAGCGGGTGGAAAATCCTGTCTGGCTGTAGCACAAAACCAGCGCACGTTTGGGATTGCGGTTCTTGATTTCCCTTGGAAATGTCTGTCCGGCCGCCGCCAGCGGTACTGGCAGGCTTAAGGCGGCGCATACAATAGCGCTTTTTTTAAGAAAATCCCGTCTGGTGTCCATCATTTTGCTTCCTGTGTGAAATTAATTTTCAGTTCATAAACGCCCGTGTCCAGGTGCGTTGTCATGGGATGGCCGGATTTGGAAAAAACCTGCATCATCGCTTTATTGCGTGACAGCACATCCGCCGTGAATCCCTCGATATTTTTTTCTTTCGCGATGCGGATCAGGTACTTCAGCAAAAAGGTCCCGATGCCCCGCGACTGCCAGTCCTGATGGGTGGTAAAAGCCACTTCGGCATAACGGGTGTGCGGATCATTGATGTACCGTCCGATGGCCACGATCTCTTCCCTTCCTTCCGGCTCCTCTTTCCCGATCACCGCGGCAATGGCCATTTTGTCGTTATAATCAATGGCGGCGAGCGGCATGGCGACTTTATGGGAGAAAGATTTCAGGTTTTGAAAAAACCGGGTATAAACAGCCTGTTCGGGCAGGCCGTAAATCAAATCCTGAATGGCGCGCTCATCCGTGGCTTTCACCGGACGGAAAAAGAGAGATGTCCCCTTCTTGTCCACCCAGTTGATTTCATATTCCTTCGGATACAAAACCGCCGGCAGCGTCTGATCGCGGTAGATGTAGCCCTGACGTTTTGCCGCCTCCAGCAGTTCATCGCGGAATCGGGGATGAGCGATGCTGATGAGCATCATGGCCCGGTCGCGGATGGATTTCCCATGGACATAGGCAATGCCGTATTCCGTTACCACGTAATGGATATCGCCGCGCGTCACCACCACGCCGCTGCCCGGAGAAGGATACGGGACAATGCGGGAAATCTTGCCGTCCTCCGTTGTAGAGGGCAGCACCATGATGGACTTGCCGCGATGCGACATAGCCGACCCGCGCACGAAATCCACCTGTCCGCCGATACCGCTGTAAAAATCGAAGCCCAGGGAATCCGAGCAGACCTGTCCGGTCAGATCCACGGTCAACGCCGAGTTGATGGACACCATCCGGTCGTTTTGAGCGATCATATACGGATCATTGACATACTGGCACGGGCGGAATTCAAACAGCGGATTGTTATGCACATAATCGTAAAGACGCCTTGTGCCCATGCAGAAAGCGGCGACGATTTTGCCCGGATGCAGGGATTTTTTCCGGCAGGTCACCACGCCGTTTTCAATCAGATCGATGAGACCGTCGGTAAACGTTTCCGTATGCACGCCCAGGTCTTTTTTATTGGTCAGGTAAGGAAAAACCGAGTTGGGAATTTTGCCGACGCCGGTCTGAATGGTGGATTCGTTGTCAATCAGTTCGGCAATGAGTTGTCCGATGGATTGGGCGATGTCGCCGGGCGCCTTCTGTTGAAATTCCAGAAGCGGCGCATCGTTTTCCACAAAAGCGGAAATTTCGCTGACATGGATAAAACTGTCGCCCAGTGTCCGGGGCATATGCGGATTGACTTCCGCCACGACATAACGCGCCGCCGCCGCTGCTGTCTTGGTAATATCGACCGAAATCCCCAGGCTGACATAGCCGTTGGCATCCGGCGGAGAGACTGTGATCAGGGCGACATCAATGGGCATGGCCCCCCGCCGCATCAGCAGGGGCACTTCGGATAGAAAAATGGGCGTGTAGTCGGCGTTGCCCGCCTTGATCGCCGCGCGGGCGTTCGCGCCGATAAAGAGCGCGTTATGACGGAAATGCCCGGTATAAACTTGCGTCGTATAATCGGTGAGCCCCAGGTCCAGAAAATGAATAACCTCTACGTCGGCAAAATTCTGCGCCATGTCGAGGAGTGTCCTGACCAGGAGCTGAGGCTCTCCGCAGGCGGACGCGATGAAGATGCGCGCCCCGCGCCTTATCCGTGACAGAGCGCTTTTCGCGTCGGTCAGTTTTTCCTGATAGGTATGCCGCCAGTCGAGAATCATAAAAAAACCTCCCTTTCCTCCACCAGGAAATAAAGGATATCGGCATCTCCATGCCTTGCAGTTCAGAAAGCGCCGAGTTGGCAGGGTTTGACTTTGATGTTCAATTTTTCACAGGCGGCGCAGACTTCCAGGCGTTTCTCGTCGAGACGGTCCGCTATTTTCCATGCGTCAGTGCAGGAAAGCCGCCCTTTCACAAGCGCTCCGCGGATGGCTGCCTCCAGCTCCGGCGCGACGGATGGGGCGGCGGGCACGCGCTTTTGCTTGCCGTCAAAACCGAAAAGGCCCAACTGGCACTGCGCAATGCTGATATTGAGCATATCGATGGCTACGCCGATTTCATCCAGCGGCGCGCCGGTGTTCTGAGAAATTTTTTCCGCTGCCTTGCAGGAAACACGATGGTCTTTTGTCTGCTTGAGGATCTCCTGCTTCAGGTCGTCCCTGACCTTTGTTCCTTCCGGATGCTTCTTGAAATATTTTCCCTTGTCGTCATGCGCCATGGTTTAACCTCATTTTTCAGAATATGACAACGTCGTCCACGCGGAATGCGGCGTGTTGAAAGATGTTGTCAGTACTTCATGTAATGGAACGGTTCTATCGCCGACAACGCTTCCGTGTCTAACGTTTTAAATCCATTCTTTTCGATAAGCTTTTCCGTTTTCTCGATCTGATCCACGTCCACGACAAAGACGGCTTTTTCCGCGCATTCCAGCACGAAACCGCAGGCGTTGTTGATATTAATGCCTTCCCGGTAAAGAAGTTGCATCAACTTATCCAACCCGCCCGGCTGATCGGGGATTAACACGGCTAAAACTCTTTTCAGATGGACAGTCTTACCGGAAGCAGTCAATGCCTTTTCCGCCCCTTTCGGATCATCAACGATCAAATTGATCACTCCGGACGCGCCGGAAGTCGAAATGGTGGTCGCGCGGATGCTAATGTCCGCCTTGGCCAAAACACTGGTTACGCCGGCCAGTTGACCCGGCTTATTCTCCGCAGGCACGGAAAGCTGATAGGCAATCATTTTTTTCTCCTTCATGTTTTTAATCCTGAACGTTGTTTTCCCTCATCGCTGCCGTCAGGAAACCAATGATCTAATCTTTTTGTACAATTCCGCCGCCATTTTATCAAGTCAAATTTCCGTTTATCCATCCTGCCGGGAAACAGGGAGTCATCTCCATGCCCCGGCGCTATTATTCAGTTGACAGGCAGTAACATCCTTATATATATTTCACAGCGTCGAAAGAAGGTTCTTATCCATCAAAACATACGTTCTTATCCATTTTTGATGATTAAAGGAGAATAGATGATTTCAAAAATTCTAGTGCCGACGGACGGCTCGACCACAGCTCTCAAAGCAGCCGTTTATGCGGTCGATCTTGCCAGGCAATTGCATGCCTCGCTTGTTGTTTTGAGCGTCATCGACAAGCGCATGTTCGTCGCGCAAGCCGGTTGCGCATCAAAAAAATCCAAACACTCCCTGGAATCCGTTGAGGACCATCTGACCGAAACCGCTGAAGCATACGCCCGCGAAATCGAAAAACTGTGCCATCAAAGCGGCGTCTCCTGCCGTCTTTGCGTAAAAATGGGATATCCTGTGGAAGAGATTGCCAGAGAGGCGAAACGGTCGAAGTCCCAGTTGATCATCATGGGTTCCCGCGGCAGAAGCGCCTTTTCCGCCACTGTTCTGGGCAGTGTTTGCTATGGCGTTTTGCACAATGATAAAAGCATTCCCGTCCTGATTGTGCGGAATTGATTTCAGAAAGGCGGAACCGTGAAAGAAAATAATTTAGCCGGGACAATGATCCGCCATGCAGTTATCTTATTCGCCTTGTTGTCCTTGACGGCTTGCGCCGCCAAAATAAAAACATCCGATCTGCTGTCCGTCACGCAAAACATTGCTCCCGATACAAGGCAGATTCTTCTGGTGGCGGATGAAGGATTTCTCTCCTTTGCGCCTGGAAAAGTTTACGCCCTGGAAAAATCTTATTTTGCCTGGCGCCAGGCCATGAACCCCTTCAACGCCGTCATTGGCAGAAAAGGCTTTGCGCCGCCGGGCGAGAAAAGGGAAGGCGACGGACGAACACCGTCCGGAGTATATCCTTTGGAGACAGCATTCGGTTATGCGGAAATTATCAACACGAAAATGCCTTACCGCCAGGCCCTGGCGGATGACCTGTGGGTTGATGATCCAAACGCCGCGGATTATAACCGCTGGGTCAAGAAACACAAAACCCGCGCGGCTTCCTACGAGAAAATGAGACGCGATGACCATCTGTACGAATACGGCATCGTTATTGAGTACAACACCAAACCGGTCATCAAAGGCCAGGGCAGCGCGATTTTTCTGCATGTCTGGAAGGAACCAGGCGCTACGACGGCCGGGTGCGTTGCCGTTTCCGAACCAGACATCCTGAAAATCCTTTCCTGGCTGGACCCGTTGGCCGGACCCGTCATCGTTCTCAACCCCAAACCAAAATCCTTAAAACAGGAGAATCCTTAATGACATTAAAAGCTTCCCTTGTAATGTTGCTTGCGGCGGTTCTGTTATGCGCGGCGCCGCCCCCGCCTTCATTTTCCGCAGACGCCATGCCCGATACTTTTATCCATATCCATGAAGTTATTCCCGACGCCCTTTTGGATATCCGTTATTTCACCGAGCACAATTTTTTAGGCGTCAAAGTCGATGGCTACCTTGCCCCTACGTGTATCCTGACCCGCCGGGCGGCCGAAGCGCTGGCCAACGTACAGAAAGAACTGGCGCCGTTCGGCATGACCATCAAAATTTATGACTGCTACCGTCCCCAGCAGGCTGTCGATCACTTCGTGCGCTGGGCCAAAGACATTAACGACACCAAAACCCAAAAAGAATTTTATCCCACGTTGGACAAACGCAATCTTTTCCGCGATGGATACATTGCCGAACGCTCCGGTCACAGCCGGGGAAGCACGGTCGATCTGACCATCGTGCCATTGCCGGCTCCGGTTCAACCTCCCTGCCGGGCTGGCGAACCGTTGAAGGAATGTTATCTGCCCGCGGGCGTTCGCTTCGCCGACAACTCTCTGGATATGGGCACGGGATTCGACTGCTTCCATGAACTGTCACACCCGGAAAATAAGAACCTGAGTCCCCGGCATAGAGCAAACCGCCTGCTTTTGAAAACGTTGATGGCCAGATACGGTTTCAGAAACCTGCCGGAAGAGTGGTGGCACTTCACGCTCAATAACGAACCTTACCCAGACACATATTTCAACTTCCCGGTGAAGTGAAAAGCATGAAAATGAATTTGCCGCCGTTTCTGAGATCCTATGGATTTTCTATTCTGCTTGTCGTCTCCATTATTTTTGGCGCTGCTCTGGGCCTCCTCTATCAAAAGGATGCCGCCGCATTCAAGCCGCTGGGCGATATCTTTCTGAATCTGCTGTTCACAATCATTGTTCCGCTGGTTTTCTTTTCCATCTCATCCACCGTCGCTTCCATGACCAATTTCAAGCGCCTGGGAAATATTCTCTCCGTCATGATACTGATCTTTGTGCTCACCGGCCTCATTGCCTCGGCGGTCATGATCGCCGCCGTCATTTTTTATCCCCCAGCTTCCGGCGCGGCCATCCCCATGCCCTCTTCGGTGCATGCGGAACAGTTGAAAGCATCAGAGCAAATCGTGCGGGCCTTCACTGTTTCGGACTTTTCCCATATTTTATCCAAAAACAATATGCTGGCTCTGATTATTTTCTCTCTTCTGGTCGGACTGGCCGCGTCCGCCACAGGGGAAAAAGGAAAAGCCTTCAGAGAATTTCTGACGTCGGCCAACGAAGTGATGATGAAACTGATCACGTTCATTATGTATTACGCTCCGATTGGTCTTTGCGCTTACTTCGCCTATCTGACCGGCGTCTTCGGACCGCAGCTTCTGGGCTCTTACGCACGCGCCATGGCCGTTTATTATCCGGCCGCTATTTTGTATTTTTTCCTGGCCTTTACTACATATGCATATCTCGCCGGACGTTCATCCGGCGTGAAAAAATTCTGGAGCAACATTATCCCGCCATCCGTCACGGCGCTGGCCACCGGCAGCTCCATGGCGACAATTCCTTCCAATCTGCAGGCGGCGGATAAAATAGGCATACCGAAAGACATCAGCGAAGTTGTGATCCCCATCGGCGCGACCATTCACATGGAAGGATCGTGCCTGGCCGCCGTCCTGAAAATCGCTTTTCTGTTCGGAATGTTCCAGATGCCCTTTGCCGGCGTGGAAACCATCCTGACCGCGCTGGGCATCGCTCTTTTGACCGGCGTGGTTGTCAGCGGCATTCCCGGCGGCGGCACGATCGGAGAGCTTTTGATTCTGTCTCTGTATGGTTTTCCTCCCGAAGCGTTTCCTCTCATCACCATGATCGGCACGCTGGTGGACGCGCCCGCCACCATGCTCAACGCCATCGGCGATAATGTTTCCAGCATGATGGTTGCGCGCGTGCTGGGAGGAAAGGAGTGGATGAATTCCCGATGCGGCGGAAATTCAGTCAGTTGAGATAATGCAATAAATTGAACCGTTCCCATTTTAAAATGACGTTTAAAGGAGGATTTATGAAGAAATTTGTTATGATGGCGGTGTTTTGTTTTTTGGCGGCGCCGGTGTTTTCGTCTGCCGGGTTTGCTGGGAACACGATGGTGATACATTATAAAAACGGCCAGATGCAAAACATCCAGCTGGATACCGTGCAAAAAATTGAATTTACCGGTGCCAGTTCTCGCGGAACAGGTTTTTCCACGGGCTTGCCATCCGGCCGTTCTTATGAAATTACCGCAAAACACAGCGGAAAATGCCTCGATGTTGCAGGGAACGCCACGCATAACGGGGCAAATATCCATCAGTGGGACTGTCACGGCGGAGACAATCAGCGCTGGACATTAACGGACAAGGGCGGCGGATTTTATACCGTCAGAGCCCGGCACAGCAACAAATGCATGGATGTGGAAGGCGCCAGCAACGGCGATGGCGCCAACATCTCCCAATATGACTGCCATGAAGGCCCCAACCAGCTCTGGCTGTTCACGCCTCAGGCAGGAGGGTACTACAAGGTTACAGCCAAACATAGCGGCAAGTGCCTGGATGTCTCCGGGGGAAACAGGAACAACGGCGATAATATTCATCAATGGGATTGTCACGGGAACGATAATCAGCTCTGGCTGCTGAAGTAAAAAATCGCTTTCCGAATCAGCACGCCTCAAAGAGCAGGCCGCGCCAGCGCCTTCTTGACCCGCAAAAGCAGGTTGTCTTTCCTGATCGGCTTCTTCAGATAATCAAGGGCGCCAAGCTCCAGGCCCTTGATTTCGTCTTCATCTTCCAGACGGGAGGTCAGAAAGATCAGCGGCGCCTTGATGCCCTTCTGGTTCTTGATTTCCATGAATTTGAACCCGTCCAGATTAGGCATGTTGACGTCGGAAATAATGAGCTCAAAATCCCGTTTAACCAGAAGAAGCAGCGCGTCAATCCCGTCGGAGGCGACAGTCACCTCATACCCCTGATTTTCCAGAATCCGGGAAATCAGGTTCTGATTGTCCGGATCGTCTTCGACAACAAGAATCGACGCCTGAATCGTTTTCTTGATCTCGACCACGGCCGTTTTGCCTTTGTCTTCCACCGGAACAGGCTCTGGTTTCGGCTGAGGCGTCTGCGTCATGGACTTAATCTCCTCGACGAGGACTTTTTCATAAATATCTTTAACGGGAACCAGCAGGTCTTTTGCCTTTTGCGCCGCATGCTGGCTGATCAGATACTCACCTCTGCGCTGCATGAATTTCCTGATTTCCAGAATGGGCGCGCCCGTCCTGATCAGTTCCGCCGCATCAGCGTCAAAAGCAATGACTTCATACACCCCTTCTCTCCCATGATATCCTTCAATACACTTGCCACAGCCCACCGGATGAGCCGTCTCACGGGGAAGCTCGTCCAGAAAAGGCGCCAGTTTTTCGGATTCCTCCGGCGTAATCGGCTCAATCTTTTTGCAGTGCGGACATAGTTTTTTTAACAGCCTCTGGGCGACTATCCCCAGCAGGGCGTCCGCCATGACCTCCCGGGATACACCCAGCCTCTCCAGCCGGAAAATGGCGGTGGTCGCGTTATTTGTGTGCAGTGTGGAAACGGCCATGTGTCCCGTACTGGCGAAATCAACGGAAATCCGGGCGGAAAAGTTGTCACGGATTTCGCCCAGATAAAGAATATCCGGGTCCTGCCGGACGGATGATCTCAGCAAAGCTTCAAAGGTCACGCCGGCCTTTTCGTTGACCTGCTGCTGGTTGGCGTTGGGAATCCGGTATTCAACCGGATCTTCAACGGTGATCAGACTCTGCTTTTTCGTATCCACGTGGGACAAAAAACTGTAAATCGTGGTCGTTTTACCCGCGCCCGTCGGTCCCACCACTAGAATCAGGCCGTATTTCCGGGTGGCAAAATTCATCAGCAAGCCAACTTGCCTGTCCGTCATTCCCAATTTGCCCAGCGGCTTGGGTTTGGCTGACGGCTCCAGAACACGGATGATCAGACTTTCCCCGTTGGGCGTTGATGTTGTAGCCAGGCGAAGTTTGAATTTACGCTTACTGATGATGGCTTCGGCGGATCCGTCCTGGGGTTTCATCCGTTCCGCAATATCCAGATTGGCGAAGGCTTTCAGGCGGGAAATGACCATGATTCCCGTTTGCTTGCGCAGGGTGAACATATCTCTCAGATCTCCGTCAATGCGGAACCGGACCACGGTATCATTCTCTTTCGGTTCGATATGAATATCGCTGGCCCTTTCCATCACGGCGGTGTAGAGGATATTATTGGACACGTAGACAATGGGACGCTTTTCCAGCTCGCCTTCCGAAATAGGTTCCATATCCTCGATAACCGTGGTGATGATGGAGACATCCGCCACATCTTTCAGAAGCGTTTCGCTTTCATTCATGTCCTCGGAAGGCAGCTCTGTTTTCTTGGGGTTGTCGCCGATCAGCCCCCTGATGTTGTCCCGTGTGGTAATGATGATCCGCAGGGATTGTTCCGCAGGCAGTTTTTTTCTGAGAACGTCCAGCAACTCCCATTCAAAGGGATTGCTGACTAAAAAATTCAATTCTCCCGTCTCCGTGATGATGGGAGCAACGGAGTTCCACTGGCAAAAATCGCGGGATAAGATATTTTCCTGAAACTGTTCGTAATGAATCACTTTTGCATGAGGCAGCCTGCAAAATGACGCGATCAGAGCGGAAAAATCCGTTTCCGTCATTTCCAGTTCTTCGGCAATGTTGTAAAGCTGGAAAGGCCTGAACTTGAGTATTTTGTCCTTCAGCTCGCCGGACAGGGAAATCGTATCCGCGATATGCTTTTTAAATTTTCCAAAATCAGGATATAATTGTTCATCGAAAGCAGGCATGAACCCATCCCTTTTAAGGCTGAAAAATGATCTTGACACGATCCAGATAATCGCGCAGGCGTTCCGTCTGCTCCCGAATATCCTGTTTGATGGCGTTTTTCGCCGCCGCTTCAATATCGCGGCCGATTTCGGTGATTCCGTCAAAACCGTATCCGCCGCCCGATCCCTTCATTTTATGTCCGACAGACCGGATCCCCTCAAAATCATTCCGTTCCAGCGCGGACAAGATCGAGTCCATATCCTGACGGCGATTTTCGAGATATCCGGGAATCAAATCCTCAAGGTCTTTATCAATGACGACCACAAATTCTCCGTCCGTTGACGCATGATCCTGATTTGACATAATGCTTAGCCTCCTGTACCGGAATGGCTTAAAAATATCAGAAACCCTTCTATTTAACAACCAATTTCAGGCAACAGAATATCCTCCCTGCATGACTGTTCCGGCAACCATTACCAGATGATCAATAATACTTCTTGACCCGGCGAAGACCAATCTTCTAGACTACCAGCCAAATACAAAAGCAGGCAACGCCGCATTACCGCATGCAGCGGAAAAAGACCGATGGATAAAAGTTTTTTCAAAAATCAAACCAATATGTCACGGTTGTGTCTGCTGATCCTCTGCCTGATCACCGGCGGCTCGCTTTCCGTTTGTTACGGGCAGGATATCAACTGGGATCTGCAGAACTACCATTTGTATAATGCATTTCAATTTTTAGATGATCGCCTCCGGAAAGATTTCATGGCGGCGGGCATTCAGACGTATCTTAATCCCCTCCTGGACTTGCCTTATTATTACTTATCAGTGGCGTGGTTTCCAGACTCCCCGGCCATCGTCGCGTTTATTATGGGATTGCCCTACGGAATGGTTATTTTTTTGTGCCTGTTGATTGCCAATGAAATCAGCTTGTCCCTGCCTCATCCCAAAGAAATCGAAGTTTTCGGCGCCGCCGCCTTCGGTTTGACCGGAACGATTGTCTTATCCGAAGTCGGCGCGACATTCAATGACCTGCAAATTGCGGCCCTTGTTTTACTGGCGCTGTTATTTGAACTCAAAGCCGTGGAGAGTAAAAATTACCGGGGTGTTCCTTCCGGGGTTATGCTGGGCCTGGCCGCGGGCCTGAAAATGACCTCGGCAATTTTTGCTCCGGCCATGCTTGCCGCGGTTCTCGCAACATCAAAAAGCTTGAAAACCGCATGGCGCGCCGGCGCCCTGTTTTGCCTTTTCTGGGGCGCTGGATTTTCCATATCAGGCGGCTTTTGGGCTTATATATTATTCAAGATCTTTGAAAATCCGATATTTCCATTCTTTAACTCTTTCTTTCATTCTCCCTGGTATGTTTTCGACGGCGGCGGCAGAGATACGCGGTTTATGCCGCAAAACTGGTTTGAGGCGGTTTTTTACCCATTTTACTGGCTTTCCGGAACTCCCAAAATCACTGAATTACCAATGCGCGACGGCCGTTACGCCGCTGCTTTCATATCGGTTATTGTTTTCGGATTGCTGTTTTTCATAAATCATTTAAAGCCGGCGGCGCTTGCCCATGATTTAAAACCCCTCCTGAAAAATATCCAGGCACGGCTTGTACTTGTTTTTTTTACCTTTTCCTACATTGCCTGGGAAATAGTGTTTTCCATCGGCCGTTATGCGATTCCTCTGGAAATATTAACCGGCATCCCTTTTTTGATCGTCTATAAGCTGTGCGATGTTCCGTGCAAAGCAAAATCTCTTTCCAGGAGAATTGTTCGCGCCGCGGCAGCTCTCATCTTCATCACAATTTTATCGACATCTCTCCCCATAAGCTGGGGACGGGCGCATTATGCTCATAATTTGCTCCCTTACTCTTTGATAAAATCGGCCTCCGGATACCGGATGCCGGAAAATTCCACTGTTTTTATTTTCGGAAAACCCATCGCTTATGCCATACCGTTCATCGATTCGCCCGGTTCCGTGTATTATGGCTTATCCGACGGAATTTATGATTTACCCGCATCCTCGCCGGCCATCAGGAAATTTTCTTCACGCCTTAAAGAAAATGGCCCGGTTTTTGTGTTGACAACAGCCGCCGATGCTGCTCAGGCCCGAGGCGCTTTGTTAAAAATTGCCGATTTAACGATCAATTCGCCACAATGCATCGTCATTAATGATAAATTTCGCCCTTCCGTGACTAAATTATGCCCGGTAATGGGAAAGAGCCAATAAAATCAAGGCGGATCGTCTACACAGAGCATTGCCTGGACAGCGCAGGCTGTCCGCGCCATCATCCCCTGAACGTTGTCGTGCAAATCCCGAACCGCTTTAAAGCGGTATATTATTATGCTTTTTCTCCAGGCGCACCTCTTTCTTGACCCGCAGGGCTTCCAGCACCGCGATGATGCGTTGGCGCGTTTCCCGGGGAAGGATAACCTCCTCGATGGCGCCCAGCGAAGCCGCGAAATACGGGTTGTTGAACTGCTCTTCATAACCCGCGATCAACTCAGCGCGTTTGGCCGCCGGATCGGCAGCCGCCTTGATGTCACTGCGGTAGATGATGTTGCAGGCGCCCTCCGCACCCATGACCGCGATTTCCGCCGTCGGCCAGGCCATGACGTAATCGGCGCCCAACTGCTTGCTGCACATGCCCAGATACGCTCCGCCGTAATCCTTGCGTGTGGCGACCGTAATCTTGGGTACGGTTGCTTCCGAATAGGCGTGCAGCAGCTTTGCGCCGTGCCGGATGATGCCCGCCCACTCCTGATCCGTGCCCGGCAGATAACCGGGAACATCGGCAAATGTCAGCAGCGGAATATTGAAGGCGTCGCAGAAACGGATGAAACGCGAGGCCTTGTCTGAAGCGTTAACATTGAGCACGCCCGCGTAAAACATGGGGTTGTTGGCGATGACGCCCACGGGTCTGCCCATCACCCGGATGAGCGCGACAATCATGTTTTGCGCCCATTGCGCATGGAGTTCGAACATTTCACTGTTGTCCGCCACGGCTTTAATGACGTTTTTCATGTTATAAGCGCGCGAGGCTTTGTCCGGAATAATCTTGTCCAGTTCGGGACACAGGCGATCGGCGCTGTCGGCCGTGGCCGCAACCGGCAGCGGCGCATGGCAGCTGTCCGGCAGATACGAAAGCAGGATTTTGATTTTATCGAGGCAGTCCGCATCATTTTCCGTAACAACGTGGCAGACGCCGCTTTTGGCAGCGTGCGCCATCGCGCCGCCCAGGTCTTCCTGGGTCACTTCTTCGCCGATCACCGCCTTGATGACTTCCGGCCCCGTGATGTACATGTAGGATGTGTTTTTCACCATGAAAATCCAGTCGGTGAGCGCCGGTGAATAAACCGCGCCGCCCGCCGTCGGTCCCATGATGGCGGTCAGTTGGGGAATATAGCCGGAAGCCTGCGTATTGCGGTAAAAGATCCCGCCATACCCTTCCAGGGAAGGAACTCCCTCCTGGATTCTGGCGCCGCCGGAATCATTGATGGCGATGAAAGGTTTTTGCGCGGCGATGGCCATATCCATGATTTTCCAGATTTTCCTGGCGTGCATTTCCCCCAGTGTGCCGCCCGCGCTGGTGAAGTCCTGGGAGGCCGCAAAAACGGTGCGGCCGTTTACTTTGCCGAATCCCGTAATCACGCCATCCGCCGCAATCTCTTTTTTATCCATACCAAAAAGTGTGGCGCGGTGTTTTACAAAAAGCTGAATTTCCTGAAAGGTTCCCTTGTCGAATAAATGTTCCAGACGTTCACGGGCGGTCAGTTTGCCGCCTTCGTGCTGTTTCTGCACCTGTTTTTCACCGCCCATTTTCATCAGAGCCTGAACTTTCTCTTCAAATATTTTGATTTTCCCCTGGGTTGTCGCTTTTTGCATATCGTCGCTCATAAATACTCTCCTTCATATCAGGTTTTTACCTTGACCCGGTTTTTGCCGTGCGTTAGTATCACGGACAGTCCAACAAAGCATCCGGCCAAGCCTTGTTCATCTTTGACGGGGTGCTTAACCTTTTTGGAAAAAACTGGCAAGTAAGATTAACAAGACATGAGAAACTTCAAAATGATTGTGGAATATGACGGATCGGCCTACTGCGGCTGGCAGAGGCAGCCCAACGGCGTTTCGATTCAGCAGATTCTGGAGGAAGCCATCGAAAAAATCACGTCGGGCCGGGTTGCCGTCATCGGCTCCGGACGGACAGACGCCGGCGTGCATGCGATTAATCAGGCGGCCAGTTTCAGAAGCGCCACCCTTCTTCCCGCAGAAAAAATATTCCGGGGCGTGAACAGCGTTCTGCCACCGGACATTGTCGTCAAAAAGCTGGAAGAGGCGCACATCGATTTTCACGCCCAGCGGGACGTAAAAAGCAAGACTTATGTTTACCGGATCCGCAATCAGAATCTGAGGCCGGCGCTGGGGCGCGACTACTGCTGGTTTATCCGTTACCGGCTGGATCTGGATGCAATGCGTGAAGCCGCGTCGCATTTGACGGGAACACGTGATTTTTCCTGCTTCTGCGCCACCGGCACGGATGTGAAAGATCGTGTGCGGACGCTCACCCGGATTGACATTGAAACCGGCCCGGACGGCTTGATTGAAATTACGGTGGAAGCCAGGGGTTTTTTGAAGTATATGGTGCGCAATATTGTGGGAACACTGGTGGAAGTCGCGCGCGGCAAGCGGAAACCGGAAGAGATGATGGACATCATCGCTTCGCGCGACCGCAACATCGCCGGAGCGACGGCGCCCGCCCGCGGTCTTTTTTTAAAGGAGGTTAAATACTGAAAACATGAAAGTCTTACTGCTTGGTCATAAGGGAATGCTGGGAAGCGATCTGCTGGCCCAGTTTCATTATCGCCATGATGTTGTCGGCATGGACATCGGAGAAATCAACATTACCAGCGCGTCCGAGTGCCGCAAGGCCGTGGCGGAAGTTGCCCCGCAGCTGCTCATCAACGCCGCCGCTTACACAAACGTGGACAAGTGTGAAACGGCCAAAGAAGAATGCTTTGCCGTCAACGCCGAAGCGGTGAAAAATATCGCCCTGGCCTGCAGCGGCAAAAATATCACCATCATCCATTACAGCACGGACTATGTTTTTGACGGAAACGGAACCAGCCCCTACACGGAGGAAGATCCCTGCAATCCGATCAACACTTACGGAGCATCCAAACTGGCCGGAGAGCATCACCTCCGGAACCTGACCGACAATTACCTCATCATCCGCACCGCCTGGCTTTACGGCGCCAAGGGAAAGAATTTTGTGCAGGCCATTCTGGATAAAGCCAGAACAACGGGCAAACTGACCGTTGTCGATGATCAGACCGGTTCTCCCACCTGCACACGCGACCTGGCGGCGGCAACCGAGCTGCTGGTGGATAAAAACGCCCGGGGCGTCTTTCATGTCACCAACCGGGGAACCTGCACCTGGTTTGACTTCGCCCAAAAAATTCTCAAGGAAGCACATCTGGACAAAGTGGAATTATTGCCGATGAAATCCGGCGAGCTCATGCGGGCAGCGAAGCGCCCGGCATATAGCGTGCTGGGCATGAAAAAGTTTATGGAAACAACCGGCAAGACCATGCAGCCCTGGCAGCTTGCTTTTTCTGATTACTACAAGCAGCTGACCAGCAGAACCTGCTGCGCGGAGGCAAGCCGTCCGGCGAAGTAAGCCGTAAAGGTTTCTTTTTTAAAATGATTTCTTCGGGCCGCTATGATATAATTTGCGCAATAATTAAGGAGGTATTGTTATGCGGATACATTCCAAATCGCTGATAGGTTGTCTGGTCACGGCATTTGCCCTGCTCCTGCAAAGTTGCCTGGTTTCCACGCCATCCACGCTCATCACCCCCGAAATACGGTCAATGTATGAAGGCGAATACAATATCGATCCCTATATGAATGATCACATCCCTCTTTCCGTTGCCGTGCTGCCATTTACGGATTTGTCGGGAAGCAAAGAAGGCGCAACCGCCATGCGGCTTGGTTTCTATAACCATTTCAGCGCTCTTCCCTTCAAAGACATGGAGCTTTACAAGGTTGATGATTTGCTGACCAAAGCGGGCCTGACCGATCCGGAAATCATCCGCAAAACGCCGCCGCAAAAACTGGCTGGCATTTTGGGAGTTGATGCCGTCGTTTTTGGAGAAGTATCAGATTTTGATAAATATTTCGCCGTTCTTTACTCCCAGGTCGCCGTGGGCGCGGAAATCAAGATGTACGACACCAAAACCGGCAATTTCCTGTGGAGCGGCAAGCACAAAGTCCGCAAGCATGAAGGCGGCGTGTCCACCACCCCGGTCGGCCTGATCGCCACGGTGATCGCCACATCGCTGAACGTCCGCGACATTCAACTGCTGCGCGCCAATGACGACCTGTTCCGCGACATGGTCAAAACCATCCCCAAACCCACGCTGGCCCAGGCAAAGCGCCCGCCGGTGATTACCCTTTTAACGCAGGACACCAAGGGAAAGCCAAAAAAAGCGGGAGATGAAATCAAGGTGGTCATCCAAGGGGCGACCGGCATGCAGGCTTCTTTCGACATCGGCCAGTACCGGAAGCGCATTGAAATGCAGGAGGTTGAACCGGGCGGATACTATGGCGTCTATAAGGTTCTGCCGGGAGACAATGTGGACAAGGCCATCGTGACCGGTTATCTGACGGATGACTCGGGAAATACCGCTCAATGGGTGGATGCGGTAGGCTCCGTGACGCTCGACACCACGCCTCCGGAAAAGCCTGAACACATCATTTGTGTCGGCCGCAATCAGACGGTTGGTCTTCGGTGGGACAAAAATTCCGCCCCTGATTTGGCCGGTTACGCCATTTACCGTTCCGACACGCCGCTTACCGGCTATGTTCAGATTGGCAAAACGGAATTAAACGAATTTAATGATGCGGATAAAATCCTGCTCAACTCCAAAACCTACTACTACCGGATCACCGCCCTGGATTTTGCCGGCAACGAAAGTCAGATGGTTCAGGCCGAAGGCATGCCGATTGCGCCCGGACCGACTCCCGTTTCGGGCGTCATTGAAAAGAATACCATCTGGTATTCCGGCGCCAGCCCCTACATTTTGGAGTCGGATGTCGTGATTAAGGACAAAGCGCTGCTGAACATTGAACCGGGGACGGAAATCAGGTCCAAAGGGGGCGGGTTGATTGTGGAAGGGCGGATTTCCGCGCAGGGCGACAATGATCGCATTATTCGTTTTGATTCCATTGAAGACGGCAAACTCTGGCCGGGCATCACGTTCGCCAGTGTGAAAGACCGGGAAAACAAACTGGCGTTTATCCGTGTGCGCAACGCGCAAACCGCCGTCAATTGCGAGGCCTCGTCGCCGGTCATTGAAATGTCCGAATTTACTCAAAACAATAACGCCATCAATATCCAGGGAGCTTTTTCCAAACCGCTCATCCGCAAAAACAACCTTCACCAGAACAAAGGTGTTGCCGTATCCGTCAGCGACGGCGCCGCGCCGCGAATTCTGGAGAATGCCATTAACGACAACGACAAGACCGGCGTGATGGCGCAGTTCTCGGCTGCGGAAATTGCGCAAAATACGATTACAAGAAACAAGGGCAACGGCATTGCGGTGAAGGGATCGGAATCCATCATTCGTCAAAACAACATCGTTGACAATCAGCCTCATAACATGATGGGCGCTATGACCGGCGTGTCCGCAAAGGCGCTGGAAAACTGGTGGGGAAGCGCCAAAATGGCGGAAATCCTGGCGGGCCTTCATGGTCGCATCGACGTTCATTCCGTCCTGGACGCCCCCTATCCGGGGGGCAAGGCCCTGACGACGTCTATTCTGGACAAAATTCTTTCAGGCCCCATTAATGCGGATGCCTATTTGATTTTGTCCAACAGTCCGTACCGTATTGCCAAGGATGTGGTTATAGACGGAGGAGCAACCCTTTACATCGAGCCGGGCGTCGTTCTGGAATTCGAGCAGAAAACATCGCTCATTACGCACAACGGAGGGATCATTGCCCGGGGAACAAAGGAAAAACCGATTACCTTTACAGCCGCTTCTTCCTCGCCGGCGCCGGGTTTTTACGCCAGCGCCGTCCGGTTCGTCAAAGCCACCAAAATCAATAGTTCTTTCGCCTATTGCATCGTTAAATACGCTTCCACCGCTTTTGATATTTATGAGGGATCGCCGGAAATATCTTACAGCCACATTGCGCATTCCTCGCAAAACGCCGTTTATTGCCGCAAAGACTCGGCGCCGGTCATTTCTTATAATACCTTCACGCAAAATCATGGTGAAGGCGCGATCACCTGCGTCGGTTCATCCAATCCGAAAATTTTTCAGAATAATTTTACCGGCAATACCGTGGCCATTCAAAGTTTTTCGTCGATTTACATTGACGCCCGCTATAACTGGTGGGGAGTAACACCGCCGGATCCCAAACTATTCTGGCTGGAAAAAAATATCAACACGAAACCCTGGCTGGAAAAAGAAAATCCGGACGCTTTTAAGGAAAGCCGCTGATGTGCAAGTAAATTGCTTTGGGCCGCGTCTTCTGTGCCGAAATCCATGGCGAAGACGCGGATGCCACCCTGTCCGGACCTGTAACGCCAATGGCACGGGAGTGAATACGCACGCCGAATGGCGGTGATTTTCCAGTCCGCCTGGACCATTCTTCGTCAACATACGACCGGTTGCCATAACCGGATGAAAAATGCCATTTTATGGAGGAAGGTGAAATGCCGCTCAGTAATCATTGTGAAAATATCATTTCTTTATACTTTAACAAATGCCTCTCGAGCACAAGTATTACCGCCAAGAAAACCGCGCTTCAGCGAAAACTGGATGAGCTCCTGCAAAGCGCTGATGATGCGCATGCCATTGATCACCTGCGGTCTGTTTTAGCTCCCCGCCATGAGTTTGGCGCGATCATTGATCAAAAATCAGGCATGGGAAGCTGGTCCAGCGCGCCGTCCAATACGCGAACTCAGCTGACAGCCCTGCTTGGAGTATTAGACGGGATGCGAGACAGCAGGCTCAGCCCGGAGGTCTATGGAAATATCACCTTTGTGTTCGATGAGTGCATCGAACACACGTCGAGCGAGCCCAAGAAAACCGCACTGAGAGAAATGAAAACACATTTACTGGGCATGGAAAATGATCAGGCGGCGATTCATTACCTGGAAGCGAATATGGCGGCGGAGCGGCCGTTTGGCAGAAGCATTGATATCAAAACAGGCATGGGAAGCTTGTCCGGAT
>CAZBGE010000008.1:0-40841 GCA_964491435.1 uncultured Smithella sp. | reverse complement strand
CACCGCCAGCGATTTAAGAAAAGGGCTGCGCCTGAAAATCGACAACGAACCTTACGTCATTGTTGAATTCAACTTTGTCAAACCGGGAAAGGGGCAGGCGCTTTACCGTACCAAACTGAGAAACATGATCAACGGCAACCAGTTTGAACGGACTTTCCGTTCGGTGGATGTCTTTGATTCCGCCGATCTCCGCGAAAAGAAAATGCAGTACCTTTACAAGGAAGGCGATAAATACTGCTTCATGGACAACGAAAACTACGAGCAGGTTTATCTCACGGAGGATCAGGTCGGGGATTCCGTCAACTTCCTGCTGGACAACATCGAAGTGGAAATTCTTCTTTTTGAAGACCGGCCCATCGGCATCAGTCTTCCCAATTTTGTCGAGCTGGTCGTGACGGAAGCAGAACCCTGGGCCAAAGGCGATACCGCCGCGGGCAACACCAAACCGGTCAAGGTGCAAACGGGCTATACCGTTCTGGTGCCAACCTTTATCACCGAAGGCGAAAAAATCCGCATTGACACGCGCACGGGAGAATATCTGACCCGCGTCAAAAGCTGATGTCTTTATTGAATACGTCGTGCGGGTCTTCAGCCCCGCGAAAGAAAAGCGAACCTGAAGGTTCGAACTACATTGCATCATTCCCTCCGGAAACGGAAAATCTTGTGTGAGCTTTGACTGCATCATTTTCAGATGACCAATTTTACCTGGCACGCAAGTCGCAGGCCCTGTATTTGCGCGCCGGATTGATTTCCAGCATCCGCCGTTTCTTTACGCAAAACAATTTTCTGGAAATCGAAACTCCGATCCGCATCCCCTCTCCCGCCCCTGAGGAATATATTGAGGCAATTCCGTCGGGCGACTGGTTTCTGCAGACATCTCCCGAGCTGTGCATGAAAAGGCTGCTGGCCGCGGGCTACCCCCGGATCTTCCAGTTTTGCAAATGCTTCCGCGCCGGGGAAAGAGGCGGGCGGCACCTTCCGGAATTCACCATGCTGGAATGGTACGTTGCCGGTTTCGACTATCAGGACCTCATGAATCAATGCGAAGCGCTGCTTCTGTCCGCCTTGCAGGACACGGAACAAAAACGAAGCATCACCTGGCATAATCAAACCTTTCATCTGACGCCGCCGTGGGAAAGAATCACCGTGGCAGAAGCCTTTTCCCGCTACGCACCCGTCAGTTGTGAACAGGCCATGGAGCAGGACCGGTTTGACGAAATCCTGACGGAACATGTCGAACCCCGGCTGGGCATTGTGCAACCGGCTTTTCTTTATGATTATCCGGCAAAACTTGCGGCTCTGGCAAAAATCAAAGAGAGCGATCCGACCGTCGCCGAACGATTTGAACTTTATATCGGTGGCATGGAACTGGCCAACGGCTTTTCGGAACTGACCGATACGGATGAGCAAAGACGACGTTTTGAAGAAGCGCTCCAGGCACGCGCGGAAAAGCGTTGGGCGCGCTACGCCATGCCGGAAAAATTTCTGGAAGCCCTGGAGAAAATGCCCGAAGCCGCCGGCATCGCACTGGGCGTTGACCGCCTGGCGATGATTCTGGCCGGCGCGGACAACATCGACAACGTTATTGCCTTCCCGCCGGAAAGTCTCTGATAAAAAGAAAAGGCGGGAAAACCCCCGCCCTTCTTTTTCATCCGATTTACACAATTGTCACAGAAAAAGTTCTATTGAAGAATAGTCTGAAACCTCCTTCCATAAACATCTTGTGCAGTCACAGATAATTGACGGTAGGCCACTGGGAAAGATGGAGCGGTAACCGTCAATGTTGCAGATGTGGCTGTGGAAGTTAAACCATCGCTTTCCACGGATACTGTATTGGTCCAGTTTGCATCATACAATCTTAACTGAAGCCAATTATAATGATGCCCCGAAGGCAAAGTCCAGGTTACATTCAGATTACCGCTGGTGAATGCCGCCAAGGTTGCCTGTGTGGGCGCAGTGATCGCCGGGAAATTAGCGCCGGATAATTCACTTCTTTTCAAAGGCCTTTTGTAAATGGGATTTGTATAAGTCGCCAGAAGTGTGCCCGTGCCGTTTGCCCCGCTGTAAAGTTTGGTTGTATATACGGAATTGTCAGCAATGTTGCCGATTACCGCATCATCCGCTATCCAATAGCAATTACCGCCATTTCCCAACATCACAAACCAACCATTATTAATTTGCTTATTAAGAATGACGCCTGCATCAGGAAGTCCCGAACCTGTCACCACAGCCGACTGAACAGAAGCTCCCGCCCTGTCGACAGAGAGATTCAAACCAGTGTGAATTTGTGTGCCGCCTTGGAAATATAAAGCATAAGGTCTTATTCTCACACCGGCAATCCGGCCATTTCCCGACCATAACCATTTCCCGTTTTGTTTAATCACATGCATTGGCTCATCTGGTGAATTGTTAGCGCCGGTTTTGTCCTGAACCGTTAATGTGACCACTGCCGTTCCTTTTGTTGTGTCAAGGGAAACAAGAGCCATACTGACAAATTTCATCCCGATATTTTTTGGGGAGGTTGTCATATCAGTCAGCGTTTCCTGTAAATTTTGTCCATTGTCAATGAATGTATTTGCATCTGTACAAAAAACGGCAAGCTGCGCTTCCGTGGGCAGGGCGGTGGCGTAAAGGGCTATAAAATCCTTCCACATTTTTTCTATTTGCTGAAGATCGGCGCCAACTTCCGGGTTCAAATCCTTGCCGGTAAATGTATCAGATGTTGTGCCGCCCGCAGCAATGTTCATAAGCATGGTTTCTTTATTCACAACGTTGGTCAGGGTGGCTTGAACCGTAGCCGGATCGACGGAGACCTGGACGACATCAATCACGGCATCCAGACCGGTATGATCAGTGTTGAAAGATGTTCTTAAAAGATCAATGGCAGCACCAAGACCCATCGCCGTGAGAACCGTTTGCAGTTTGGTCTGCAAAGCTGTTTGCGCGGCCGCAAGATTCGCCTCATTCAGGGACGAAAAATTACCAGACTTGTAATAATTTTCCGCAATCTGCCGGGCCATATTGGCGACAATCAAATCGGTAAAAGGCGTGATATTGATGTTTTTGTTGATGTCCGACTCAACAGCGGCGGAATACAGGTGATATTCCTGTCCTCCGACATCCCCGTCCGCCCGAAGCGCAAACGGCGGCGTCAGTCCCGTCACGTCAATGGAATACTTTCCGTCCGCAGCTATTGTTACAACTTTTTCAACGCCTTTGCTGTCTTTCAGAGTAACCTTTCCAACAATCGGTGCGCCCGCCGCCGCGACGCCGGAAATCGTCGAACCGGTGGTCGCGTTATCGCCTCCGCCTCCACCGCCGCAACCAACAACCATCAGCATCATGACGGCAAACAGATACAACATTACATGACAAGCTACTTTTTCTCTCCGCATAAACAAATTCCCCCCTAAATTTAGTTTTTGTGGCATGGATCATGACTAGCGTCATAACATGGGGGGGGGTCAAGAGCAAAATAGAGTTAAAAAAAACGCAATAAATTTGTTTTGGCCGACAACAGCGAATTTATTTTTTTCTTATACCAAGCAATATCAAATACTTGGGGAGGAAAAAAGTTTATAATGGAAGTCAAAAGAAAAGGAAGTTTCCGCATAACCAGGCACAGTGACAAGCATACTGTGACATTAATGTCTCCAGACCCGCGAGAGAAAAACGAACCTGAAGGTTCGGACTACATTTTACAATTCCTGCTGGTTCAATCATCATGATTGAGACAGCAAATACCAGCAAAAAACGAAGCCCGAAACAGGTATCAAGAATTTCTTGACAGACCGGGTCTCGTTTCCTATACTCCGTCCGGAAAGAAGAAGATTCTTATCAACAACAAGAGGTTAGGCCCATTGTAACACATCCTGTCACCACCACTCCCCATTTCTATCCTTTGTTTCGGGAAGAACTCGATCGGCTGTGTCATGTACATAATCATCAAGCCGTTCCCTATCTTTTTCGCATAACAAGGGAAGTGGACGAAGAATTTCCGATCCTGGATGCGGTAACCTCATGCAACGTTCCGGAAAAATTCTATTTTAACGCCAAGGACGATCTTTTTGCGCTGGGCGGCCTGGGAAGCGCCCTGACCATCGACGCGGCGGACACAGGGAACCTTCTCCACGGTTTTAAGGATGTATGGGCTATTGATGAATCAGTCCCCATATTTGGCGGATTCTCATTCTACGGCGGAGGTCCCTTGTCCCAGGAATGGAAAAACTTCGCTCACGGCCGCTTCACGCTGCCCTTTTTAGAAATTCAAAAATCATCAAATGGTTTTCTGCTGGCGGTCAATTATCTCAACACCGGAAAAAACTCCATGGCCTCGGCGCTCAACGATATTGCGGAAGGCCTCCTCTCCCTCGATGAAATGCGTCATCATCTTCCGTCATCACTCAAGCCATCGGGCCTGACCGTCGAACTCATCCCGGACAAACCACATTGGAACACGATGGTGAAAAAGGCCCTTCATGCGATTTCCGGAGAAGCCCTGAAAAAAATTGTTCTGGCGCGCAAAAAAATCATCGCTTCTCCCGGCATCTGGGACCCGGCGCAAATCATCACGGCCATGTCCCAAATCAATGAAAATTCCTTCACCTTCTTCTATCAGATTGACGACGGAATTGCTTTTCTCGGACGCTCGCCGGAGCGGCTTTTTCGCATCCGGGAGGGACGGATACTGGCCGAAGCCATCGCCGGAACCCGTCCGCGCGGAAAAAACATCCTGGACGATCGGCGGCTGGAAGCCGAACTCCTCGCCAGCGAAAAGGAAATGAATGAACACCGCTTTGTGTCCAGTTATATCGAGACCATTATGCGCCGCCATTGTTCTGATGTAAAAACAGAATCCAGGGAAGAAATTCTGAAATTGAAGAACGTTCAACATATCATCACGCGATTTACCGGACGCGCCCACGGCCATGCTCACCCCCTGTCCATCGCCCGGGCTTTTCATCCCACTCCGGCTGTGGGAGGTCACCCCCAGGAGCAGATTCTCGAACATCTCCGGCAAAGCGAACCCTTTGACCGCGGCTGGTACGCCGCCCCCATCGGCTGGATGAACAAGACCAACGCCGATTTCGCCGTCGGCATCCGCTCTGCCCTGGTCAACAGGAATCATTTGCATATTTTCGCCGGAGCCGGTATCGTCAGGCAGTCCAACGCCCAGATGGAATGGACGGAAACGGAAAAGAAAATGGATAACTTTACAAACATCCTCAAGGAACGCTGATGCCCGCCCCGCCGCTTGCCGATCATCTGAATTTTCTGTGGTCTTCGCTTCTGGTCGCCGAACTCATTAAAAACGGGATTGATGCATTTTTCATTTCGCCGGGCAACCGTAATGCGCCTTTGATTTCCGCCTTGGCCTATGAAGACCGGGCTTTGAAAAAAGCATGTCTGGACGAACGAGCGGCAGGCTACCGCGCTCTGGGTTATGCCAAAGCCACCGGACGCCCCGGCGCGCTGGTCTGCACCTCCGGCACGGCGCCCGCCAATTATTATCCGGCAGTGATCGAAGCCAGCCGGGAAGATATCCCTCTGATTATTCTCAGCGCCGACCGCCCGGCGGAACTCGTCGGCAGTGATGCCAACCAGACGATCTTTCAGGAAAACCTCTTCGGCCGGTATTGCCGCGATTCACTTTTCCTTCCCTGTCCCGACGCCGCCTATCCTCTGGAAGCCCTGCTGGCAAAACTGGACCATGTCCTTCAAAATCCATCCGGTCCGGTTCATATCAATTGTCCGTTTCGTGATCCGTTGATTCCCGGTAATGCCGGCGCCGCGCCCATACCAGCCCATGTCCTGAAAAAAGCCAAACAACTCTTTGGTCAACCGGAACCTTACACAACTTATGCCCGCAAAAGCGTCCCACCGGACGTTCATGAACTTCTGAAAACCGTTCAAAACACCAAACGGGGCCTGGTCATCGCCGGCCGCCTGGACGCGCCGGAAGACGCGGAGGAGTTGGAAACCCTCCTGGAACGCATCGGCTGGCCGTTTTTTTGCGACGTTGCCTCGTCTTTAAAAGGAAGTCCGCCGGCGGACCGGCAGATTTTTTGGCTGGACCATCCTGAAACCATCCGTCTGCTGAAGGATTATGATCCGGATACGATTTTGCAGTTTGGCTCCGGCCTCGTCTCCAAACACTACTACGCTTCCATTCTGCCGCAAAGCAAGGCAAAGGTCGTGCAGGTAAGCCCCAGAAGCGGTTTGCGTGATCCGGCGCACCGGGTTAACCTGCGCATCGCCGCGCCGGTTTCCACCGTCGCAAAAGAGCTGGCGAAGAAAACATTCCCGGCTGCGGCGCCGGATGCCTGCGCCCGTCTCATGAAGTCGATGGCCACGCTTCACCTGCGGGTGAAACAAGCCATGGAACCGGATGCGCTGAGCTTTGCCCTGATTGCGTCAACGCTCTTCGCACTCATACCGCGGGATGAAGGTTTGTTTACGGGCAACTCGATCGCCATTCGCGCCTTTGACGCAACCCTGCCCCCGGTTCCGCGCGGCATACGCATCATCTCCAATCGCGGCGTCAGCGGCATTGAAGGCAACATCGCCACCAGCGTGGGCTACGCCGAAGCCTCCGGCCGCAGAGTCACGGCGGTCATCGGCGATATTTCGTTTCTTCACGATTTGAATTCGCTTCTTCCGATGAAACAAAGCGCCGTCCCGGTCATCCTGATCGTCATCAACAATGGCGGCGGCCGGATTTTCGAGCGGCTGCCTGCTTCCGCTTATCCGGAAATCCTCAATCCTTTCATGACAACACCCCATTGTATGAATTTCCGGCTTCTGGCCGGGCAATTTGAGCTGCCCTATTTCAAAATCAATACCCCGCGGGAACTGCTGCGCGCTTATCAAAAAGCGCTGAAAAGTGAAAAATCCGCCCTGCTGGAGACGGTCGTGTCGCCGGAGGATGATCTGCGGATTTTTCAAGCCATGCAGCAGGTTCGCCTGCCTTAAACGATAAAACAGAAAGAGAGGCCTTATGATATCGGAAATCTTTAATTCTAAAAGCTGGCGGCAGGTTCCCGGCTTTAAGTTTCAGGACATCACCTACCATCGCGCCAAAGACCAGGGAACAGTACGGATTGCCTTCAACCGGCCGGAAGTCCGCAACGCCTTCCGGCCCCAAACCGTTGATGAGCTATACACAGCTCTGGATCATGCGCGCATGACGACGGATGTCGGCTGCATACTCCTCACCGGCAACGGACCGTCGCCCAAAGACGGAGTGTGGGCTTTTTGTTCCGGCGGCGATCAGCGCATCCGCGGCAAAGACGGCTACAAATACGAAAAAGACAAAAAGGTTGATCCGGGACGCCTGGGACGCCTGCATATCCTGGAAGTGCAACGCCTCATTCGCTTCATGCCCAAAGTTGTCATAGCCGTGGTTCCCGGCTGGGCGGCGGGCGGCGGGCACAGCCTGCATGTGGTCTGCGACCTGACGCTGGCCTCGCGCGAGCATGCCATCTTCAAACAGACGGATGCGGACGTGGCCAGCTTCGACAGCGGCTACGGCTCCGCTTATCTGGCCCGGCAGGTCGGCCAGAAAAGAGCGCGTGAAATCTTCTTTCTGGGCTTTAATTATTCAGCCCAGGAAGCATTTGAAATGGGCATGGTCAACAAGGTGATCAGTCACCGGGATCTGGAAAAAACGGCTCTCGAATGGGCGGACGTCATCAATGCGAAATCGCCCACGGCCATGCGGATGCTGAAATTCGGTTTCAATCTGCCGGACGACGGTCTGGCGGGGCAGCAGCTTTTCGCCGGGGAAGCCACACGCCTGGCCTACGGAACGCCGGAGGCCGAAGAAGGACGCGACTCCTTTTTGCAGAAACGGCCCAAGGATTTTAAAAAGTTCCCATGGCACTATTGAATATTGCCGCCTTTGATGTTTATCGATTTTTCATCCGCTTCATCCGCCCGGTAAAGATCGGCGATATATTACTGCGCGAACGGGAAGGCTTGCTCATCGCCCTGACGGATCATAAAGGCAGGACTGGATATGGAGAAGTTGCGCCGCTTGCCGGACTGGACCGGAACAGCCTTAAGCAATGCCGCGGCGATTTACCGGGTTTACGCAAAACGCTGGTCAACGCCCCCTTTTACCCCGAACGATTCAAACTTGCCGTCCCCGGTCTGAACATGATGACTGTGCCTGCCGGTCTTGCATCCCACACGCTCTTCGGCCTGGAAAGCGCCCTGCTTTGTCTGTTTCTTCAGGATGCTCCGGCCGGTTTGCCTGATCCCGTCACGGTCCCGGTCAACGGCCTTTTTGTTCCCGATCCGGCAGACGAACAAACGGGGACACAGATTCAAACCCTGAAAGCAGGCGGCATAAAAACAGTCAAGGTGAAGATTGGCAGACTGCCTGTGCTTCAGGAGATCCGTCAAATTCTCCGGCTCGCCGACGCCATGGGAATGGATTTGATGCTGCGCCTGGACGGCAACCGGTCTTTGTCGGCGACGGACTATGCCCGTTACTTTTCCGCGCTTGGCCATTTGAAGGTGGAATACGTAGAAGAGCCTCTGCGAAACGGCGAACCTTCGCCGCAAAACATTTCCTGGCCGCCGGCGTTCGATGAATCGCTGCCCCGCTATCTCGACCCGTCTCATCCCGATCCCGCAAAGCTTCCTTCCGGCGTCCGGACCGTCATTTTGAAACCCGGGCTTCTTTGCGGGCTTTCCGGCATGGCTTCTTTTATGGCGGACGCCAAAAAGCAAAACATTCAAACCATTCTGAGTTCGGCATTCAACACCGGCGCCGGCCTTGCCGCGCTTGGCGTTCTCGCATCTCTTACGGGTCTTTCACCAGAAACAGCTTGCGGTTTCGATACGCTGCGTTATCTGAAATCGGATGTCCTGACGCAATCACTGACCATTCGGGAGGGAGTTTTGACCATTCCCCGCAAACTGTTTTCGGATATGCATTTGAATTCCCATGTTCTCTCCAGAGAGGATCTATGAAACAGACATTCATCCTCAAAAGCTCCCTCCGCCTGGACCGTCTGTTTCAGAAATACGGAAAAAATCCGTCATTAACAACATCAGACTCTTGCCTGACCTTCGGAGAAGTTGAAGAAAAGCTGCGCGAGGTTATCGCCAATCTGACCTGCGCGGGCATCCGCAAGGGAAAACTTGTGGCCCTGCACGGCGCAAACAGCGAATTGCATCTTTATCTTTTCCTGGCGGCCTGGATCATGGATTTTCTCTATCTTCCCCTGGATTTCAAAGCACCGCTGGCCAGCCTTCTCCCCGGCATACCCGTTGATTTTTTAATAACCGATTCCAAAGCGCCGGATAAGGCTGAATGCGTGATTGTCTCCCCACAGGCGGCGCTCGCCCGCCGCCCTGAGACTCATCACGTTCCATGGCCGGCCATTCCCTTCGGGCAGGAGGCCAGCGCCATTTTTACCTCCGGATCCACCGGCAAGCCCCGCGGCATTATCCACACGGTGGGCAACTATATTTACAGCGCCCTGGGCACCAACGAATTTATCGGGTTTAACGCCTCGGACCGCTGGCTGTTGAGCCTGCCGCTTTTTCATGTGGGCGGCGCGTTGATCTGGGCACGCACGCTGCTTGCCGGCGGCGCCTGCGTCCTGCCCGAATCATTGCCGCACCTTGAAGACTCCATCCGGCAATACCGTCCCACCGTCATTTCTCTGGTTCCGGCGCAACTGATCCGCCTGCTCGAAACAGCAGACATGATCCCTCTCCTGAAAGGCATGAAAACGATCATGCTGGGCGGCGCTCCCTCACCTGGCTGGCTCATTGACAAATCCCTCGGCCTGGGCGTCCCGATCATGCCGACATACGGATGCACGGAATCCTGCGCTCAGGCCACCGGCGTCGCCCGGGGAAGCTCTCGAAAATTGCATTTCAGCGCGGGACGGGTTGTTCCTTATCGTGAAATCAGGATCGCCGAAGACGGCTGCATTCTCCTCGGCGGAAAAACATTGTTCAAACGGTATCTGCACCCCACCGATCCCCCTGCGTTCGACGGGGACGGCTTCTTTAAAACAGCCGACCGGGCTGCGATGGACGAATCAGGAAACCTGTTTATTGCCGGGCGGACGGATGGCGTCTTCATCTCGGGAGGCGAAAATATTTCACCGCAGGAAATTGAAAATTGCCTGCTTCAACAAGACGGAATCATCACCGCCGTTGTAGTGCCCGCGCCGCACCGGGAATTCGGATTGACGCCCTGGGCGTTTGTGGAAACCATTTCGCCGTTTGACGAAAAAAGCATCCGCGTCAGACTCCGCAAAGACCTGCCGGGCTACAAGCTTCCCAAAAGAATCATCCGGCTTGCCCCCGGTGATCGTCAGGGAAAAATGAAATACAGCCGGGAGGCGTTGACAGAGCTTGCCCGGACCATGGCGGAAGAAAAGTCCGGGGAATGGGAGAAAACTCACCTGCGCCATGAAGAGACGGGGCTCTCCAGCGCGCAAGTCATCGTCTTTCTGCACGGTTTTATGGGACGGGCCCAATCCTGGCGAATAATTATGAAATCACTCGCCGGATCCTGCCGCTGCATTGCGTTTGACCTGCCGGGGCACGGGGCGTCGCTCTTCGGCGCAAGCGGCCGCCTGAAGCAACTGCGCGGCATGGATGACACGGCTTGCCTGATCCTGGACGATCTCGACAAACTCGGCGTTCAGCGCTTCAGCCTTTACGGGTATTCCATGGGAGGAAGGCTTGCCCAGCATATCGCAATTGCCTCGCCAGGCCAGGTAAAGCGATTAATCCTTGAATCCGCATCCTTCGGCATTGCCGATAAAACAGAAAGAACCGGCCGTTTGCGGAGGGATCTTTCCCTGTTGTCAAACATCAAAACCAGTGAAGACTTCCGCGCCTTTCTGACAAACTGGTATCATCTCCCCCTTTTCCGGACGCTTCCGCAAACGGCGCACTTGCGTTCCCTGATTGAAGACAGGCTTGATCATCCGGTGGCGGAATATCAGCAGGCCTTGAATATTCTGAGCGTCGGCGGCCACGATTTTCTGGCTGATAAGCTGGGCGCCTGCCGCGTTCCCGTGCATTATTTCTGCGGCGAACAGGACGAAGCCTACCGTCAGACAGCCGCGCAAGTCCGCCAGGCGCTGCCGGAAATGACCGTCAAAATATTCGAGAACGCCTCACACAACATTCATATTCAATACCCCCGGGAGATCATTCGCACCATTCGTGAAATTCTGATAGAGGAACCGCGATGAATTCGATAAAATTAAAAGCATGGGTTCAGGCCAGCCGCCCGCCCTTTTTTATTGCCACGCTGATCCCGCTTTGCGCTGGAGCAGTGGTCGCCGGCAAGCAGAGCGCTTTCCGCGTCACACCGTTTGTTCTGATCCTGTTTGCCTCTTTTCTGGTTCATTTCGCCACCAACATCGCCAACGACTATTTCGACCACTTGCAGGGCACGGACGCGGGGGATTCCATCGGCGGCTCGCGCGTCCTTCAGGACGGCAAAATCACGCCTCCCGAACTGCGCAATGCGATTGTCCTTCTTTATACCGCGGCGTCCGTTATCGGTTTGGGTCTGACTTTTTCGCTGAAATTGTGGGCGGTTCTTCCCCTGATGGCCATTGCCGCTTTCAGCAGCCTCTTTTACGTGGCGCCTCCCATTCGCTATGGTTACCACGGCCTGGGCGAGCTTTTTGTCGGCATGAACATGGGGCCGGTCATGGTTCTGGGCTGTTCCTGGGTGCTTCTGGGACGGGTGGATTGGACCGCGCTGCCTGTGTCAATTCCCATCGGCCTGATGGTCTCCCTGATTCTTTATTATCAAAGCATCCCCGATATCGACACGGATGAACGGGCGGCTAAACGCACGCTGGCCGTTCGCTTGGGAAAGAAGAAGGCGCTTTATGGCCTCTGGGTTTACTGGATGGTTGTTTACGCCAGCATCATCGTCCTGATTCTTCGCGGCCAGCTGTCGCCTCTGGCCTGGTGCACACTTTTGACCAGCCCTCTGCTGATCCGTCTGTGGCTGCTGGCGCGCGCCGTAAAGGACTGGCCCGAACTGGACGGTTACGGCAAATACATCCGCATCTTTTACTTTGTCAACGGCCTGATCATCATCTTTTCCATCTGACACATCCGGCCCGCCGCAATATCTTTGTTTGCCGCAATTTTCCAGCCCGGCCGCTTCATCACTTTTTCTGTTTTCTCAAGGCGCATCTTTCCGCGGGCCATGAAAACCATTGAATTATATTAAATTTATTTTTGCAATGAATATTAAAAGATATAAGATGACCGGCGTTAGTCTTTTATGCCGGAAAGTGTGATGCATGTTTCATTTTTCGGGAATATCCTTCTTGACAGTTCTTAAAAATCGATGATACGAGATAGGCAACTGAAAGGCATTTTGATTTATGCGGAAAGCACTCATCAGACCAGTCATTCTGCTCTCGCTCATCGGTTTTTCCCTGGGCCTTCTGGCCATGTCTTTTCATCATCACAATAACAAGTTTTTGCTGCCGGCTTGTTCCATTTGTAAAGTTAAGGCATCCCTATCAGGCACGTTCAACAAGATCAAACTTGATACCAGCACCGGAATGGCAATGCTCTGTCTTTTATTGACGGAGATTAATCTTTGCTTATCCGGTTTTCTACCTGCCGAAAAGACTGTCCGTCTTGTTTCGCAGGCTTTCGGCACTTACCCCAATAAAGCGCCGCCTTTTACTTTCTAAGTCGGGAAGAATCAGAAACAATCACCATAATAGCTGCAAACAACGGATGAAGCGAATGATCCATGCGCCCGTTGGCTTGCAGAACCGTTAAACCCGTTAACTCAGTGAGGAGGAAAAACTATGAATTGTCCGGTATGTAATGTGGCGCTGCTTCTGGCAGACAGACAGGGTGTGGAGATTGATTATTGTCCGAAATGCCGCGGTATCTGGCTTGATCGCGGAGAGCTTGATAAGATTATCGAGCGGTCAGAACAGTTGTCTGTCGGTCAGGCGGCCGCGCCCGTGGAACAACGTTATGATGATCGGGCTTATAAACATCATGACGATCATCATCATGATAAGCATGGTCATTATGATCACCATCGGAAGAAAAGTTTACTTCGGGAGTTATTTGATTGAAGCAGGAGCAGGCCATGATGAAAAGATGCAGATTCAATCATCAACAAAATGCGGGGTATGATTCTGGGATGAGGTTCAAGAGGATTTGATGGACGCATCGCAGGAAAGAAACACAAGATTCGGTTTGGCGGATTGGGCCATCACGCTTGGCTTCTGGGTCAATGCCGTCCTGATGATCATGAAGCTTCTTGCCGGCTATTTCGGTAAATCGGAAGCTGTTTTTGCCGACGGCATGGAGAGTGCCTGCGATTTTGTGGCCATTGTTGCTACCATGATCGCTCTCAGAATGGGTCGCAAGACCGTTGACGATGATCATCCCTACGGACACGGCAAGGCCGAATGTATCGCCGCAATTTTTGTCTCTTTGATCATTTTTGCCGCGGGTGGCGGCATTCTGTATAAGGCCGTGATTACCTTTATTGAAGGAGACTATCCGGAACCGCAGTTGATCGCCGTTGGGGCTGCTTTTGTGACGATTATCATCAAGGAGAGCCTTTTCCGCTATACCAGTCGTGTTGCCAGGCAGATCGAAAGCCCCGCTGTCGATGCCATTGCCCGGGATCACAGGAAAGATGCCCTGACATCCGTGGCCACGCTGATCGGCGTTACCGGAGCTTACTTTGGCGCAGTATTTATGGATCCGGTAGCTGCCGGACTCACGGCCTTCTTCATTTTTTATATCGGCTGGGAAACGTTTAAAAAGGCAGGGCACGACCTGATGGACGGTCAACCTCCCAAAAATGTTTTAATGCAGATTACCGCGACGGCTAAAGAAGTTCCCGGCGTTGAACATATTCATGAAATACGGGGGCGACGATCCGGACAATACCTGATCATCGATTTGAAGCTGGAGATGGACCCGGACATGACGGTGAGGCAATCGCATAAAATTGCCACAGATGTCAAACATCTTATTTTCAACCGCTTTTCCAACGTTGGAGATGTAATGATTCATATTAATCCCTGTAATGAGGAACACGAAGATTTGATCAGGCTGTAGCTGAATTTTTAAAACCGTATCTTCCTCATATGTTCGATCCGCTTCTGAATCAGGGCCTGCGTGCCGATGTCTTCACGGCGGGCGGCGGGGCCCTGGACGACTTTCATGCCGGATGCTTACCCGGAGCATGCCGGGCGGAAATATCCTCAGAAGGGCATCAGAGAAAAGCTGATATCACCATGGTAACTGACAGGCAGATTAACAGGATGACGGTTGTCCAGGAAACAACATTCATCATCCTGCCGTTGACATAATCTCCCATGACACGTTTGTCATTGATCAGAAGAAGCATGAAGATCAGTACAAACGGCAGCAGAATACCGTTGATCACCTGGGAATAAAACATGATGGAGATCAGCGGAATTCCCGGCAATAGAATAATGCCCGATCCAAGAATGATCATCAGCGAGTAAAGACCATAGAACTGTGGCGCTTCCGTAAATTTACTGTTGAGGGTGGATTCCCAGCCGAAAGCCTCGCAAATGGTATAGGCGGTGGAAAGAGGCAGGATGGAGGCGGCAAATACGGATGCATTCAGCAAACCGAAAGCAAAAAGCATTGACGCGTA
Organism: uncultured Smithella sp.; assembly: GCA_964491435.1. Taxonomy (GTDB): domain Bacteria; phylum Desulfobacterota; class Syntrophia; order Syntrophales; family Smithellaceae; genus UBA8904. Next base: position 26,167 of record CAZBGE010000008.1, on the reverse strand, counting down.
AGAACCGGCCAGCGGCGCCAGCGCCAGCGCGGCGTCTTTCGCTGTTTCAATCTTGATCCCGTTGTTAAATATCGTCACGGCGCAGAGCATAACAATAAAAAAAGCGACCACGTTGACGGTGATGGAACCGAAAATAACATCCATCCGGGAATATTTATAATTTTCCGCTTTCAATCCTTTGTCGACGATGGATGATTGCAGGTAAAACTGCATCCAGGGGGCAATTGTTGTTCCGATAATTCCGACCGCCATGGTCAGCAGTCCCGCATCGAAATTCAGTTTCGGCGTGATCGCCGCCTTGCCGACGGCCAACCAGTCGGGATGAACCATAAAACCTGAAATAATGTAGGAAAAATAAAAAACACAGGCCACAAGAAAGACTTTTTCCACGGATTTGTAATTTCCCTTAACGACCAGCCACCAGACAAAAATCGCGCCAATGGGCACGGAAATGTATTTGCTGATGCCGAATATTTCCATGCTGGCGGCAATACCGGCAAACTCGCAGAGCGTGTTTCCCAGGTTTGCCAGAAGCAGAATGATCATCAGGTAAAAAGTGATCTTTGCTCCGAAGCGTTCCCGGATCAGATCGGATAGCCCCTTGCCGGACACAACCCCCATCCGGGCGCACATTTCCTGGATGATGATCAACGCGGCGGTGACGGGAATGAGAATCCAGAGCAGGCTCAAGCCATACTGGGCGCCGGCCAGGGAATAGGTGGTAATCCCGCCGGCATCGTTATCGACGTTGGATGTAATAATCCCCGGTCCGATCAAAGCAAAAAAGAGACCCAGTTTCCATAGGGCGGGCTGTAATATTTTTTGCCAATAGTTTTTTATTGTCTTCATAAATTACCAGCAACAGGCGCTCGGGCCTCATTTGCCAAATTGCGGGGCCACAATTTCCAGAAGGTTTTTAAAAATGATGGCGCCCTGCATTTTTTCTTCGTCATCGACTACGGGGATGGCGGTTAATGCGTACTTGGCGAATTGTTCGGCAATGGTATCATGTTTGTCGTCGAGTCTTACCGAAACAATGCGTTCATCCATAATTTCCGTCAGGTTTTGAGCTGCATCGGCCAGCAGCAAATCCCTCAGGCTGATGACACCCAGCAAACGTTCTTCTTCATCCGTCACATAGACGTAATAAACCAGGTCCACGTCTGCGGCTTCGCGGCGGAATTTTTCCAGTGCTTCCCGGACCGTCGTTTGCGGACTGAAGCTCAGGTACGAGGTTGTCATCATGCCTCCCGCTTCCCGCTCCGGATGAGCCAGAAGTTCCTTGACGTCTTCCGCGATATCCTTTTCCATTTCTTTCAAAATTACTTCCGCCTTGGCTTTGGGCAAATCACCGATCAAGTCGGCGGCTTCGGAAAGATTCATCTCCTCGATAATGTCCGATGCCTTTTCCGAATTCAGATCGTTGATCAGGCTGACCTGAATTTTGGGGTCAGTCTCTTCCAGGGTTTCCGCCGCTGTTTCAACATCCAGCGCCTGAAACACAGCAGAGCGCTGCTTGATATCAAGTTCCTCCAAAATATCCGCCAGGTCGGCCGGATGGATCTGTCCCAGCCGGTTTTGAGCGATATTCAGACGCAAAAGATCCGGCGAACTGAGCGGCTGCGTGAATTTCCAGGGAATCAGATGATCAGACAACTTGTAATCAAGCAAGGCATCCAGAATGGCATCAAAGATTCTGAGCAAGCCAACCCGGCGCATCAAACCCCGAAACCCGACATCCACATGCACAAGATGCAGGCCGTGCCGTGTTTTGAGAAAATGAAGATCATTGACCCGCCGGATTTTGGCGCCGTCCGTATCGACCACCTGTTTATCCAGAAGAGCATCTTTGAGCAGCAGTTCCCCTTCCCGCAAATCAGGCAGGGATAAATCCTGAATGGATGTTGCTGCCACCGAGATGGCCTGATCCATATCCGCTACGTGTTTCCACGGCAGGACAACGGGATTCTTCCCCAGGGCGGGGCGCAGAATGATGCCGGTAACCACCGGATATGGTTCAATAAACTCGGCCGTTAAATCATCAACGCGGCCAATGGTTTCGCCCGTTGCGCCGATAATACTTCTCCCCAGGATTTGACTGAGAAATATAAAAACCTGAGGTTCACGATTGATTACCATAAACATTTCCCTCCGGATCGGAACCGTATATCAAGTATTTATTTTCAATGAAAGCGTTTTTGCTTTTTGGGTGACTTTAGACCAGTCCGGTCTATATATTCAATCATAAAGATCACAAAATGCACCGAATAAATTTCTTCATTTATTGATGATAAAAAACTGCTACGGATTTTTAAATTTAAGTGGAATATCTTCCTGTTCAAAATAAAAGAAAATCAAGACGTTTAGTCGAGTCCAAAATAAGTGACCGAGCCGGGAAAAACTTCGTAATCGGCCCCGGCCCCTGTCGCGTTTCCGGCGGCCCGGAAGCAGTTGTATTTTCATGATAAATGAATTAGGAAGAAAACAAAAAGGCACTGCGGCAAATTACTAAATTCAGGAGGCGGGGCATGATCAATAATCGTCAGGACATCAATGTGGAAGCAATAAAAAGCAGGTTTGGCAAAGCGCCGGTGGTCATAGCGTTTGTCGCCGGGATGTTTTTTCTTTTTTATCTTCTTAATCCCTTTGTCATTGTGGGACCCGGAGAAAGGGGGGTCGTTCTCAATTTCGGGGCGGTTCAGAAAGAAGTTCTTGGCGAAGGTTTGCACTTTCGTGTTCCCATCATGCAAAAAGTCCTGAAAATCGACGTGCGGATTCACAAATCGCAGAGTGATGCGGAGTCGGTATCCAAGGATTTGCAGGACACAAAATCAATTATCGCCGTGAATTATCATGTGGTGCCGGATAAGGCCAACAAGGTTTATCAAAGCATCGGCGTTGATTACAAAGAGCGGATTATTGATCCGGCGGTTCAGGAAGTGGTGAAAGCCATTACCGCGAAATACACCGCCGTGGAATTAATCACCCAGCGTGAAAGAATTCGAGGAGAAATCAAGGATCTTTTAAAAAACAGGCTCAGCGTTTACGACATTCTTGTTGATGATTTTTCCATAGTGAATTTCCGGTTTTCCCATCAGTTTGAGCAGGCGATTGAATCGAAACAAACCGCGGAACAACTGGCGCTCAAAGCTCAGAGAGATCTGGAGAGAATCAAGATCGAGGCGGAACAGAAAGTGGCGAGCGCCAAAGCGGAAGCCGAATCTTTACGGCTTCAGAAAGAGAATGTTACGCCGCAGCTGATCAGGCTCAGGCAGATCGAAGCCTCCATCAAGGCCATAGAAAAGTGGGACGGACGCCTGCCGAAAATCACATCCGGCGCAATTCCCTTTATCGATCTGAAGAGTCTGGAAAAAGATGAAAAATAACATGGTTTATTAACCGGGTAAAAGCACCGCCGGAAAAGCAGCGTGAAACGGCATTTGCGCAGATATTTGCCAAAGCCGAATGCGTGGGATATCCATTTAGAATCATACAATTTTTACGGATGTCCCGCCCGGTTACGTTCCCCTCGGTTACGAAATTGATGAGAAGCGGCGTGAACGATTCGTTGCGCCAACCGATCATCAATCATTAAAAATGGATGAACTCAAACATGATATGTGGTATGCGTGCTCCTAACTGAAATATATCATGGCGAATATAAATGACTTCCGAAATGAACCGGAGAGAATCTCTGGCGATCATCTAAGGGAAAGTGTAAATGCAAAGCAGTCTGGATAAGAAAACAGCGCAAGCCCTTTCCGTAATCCGCAAGCATTCAGGTTTTACCCTAATGGAGCTGATGATCGTGGTATTCATTATTGGTGTTCTTGCGGCGGTTGCTGTTCCCCTGTACCAAAGTCAGATCAACAAGGCAAAAGTCACCGTCGCCGTAAGCATACTCGACAGCATTGGAAAGGCGTTGGAGGATTATGAGTTCAATTATCATAAATATCCCGCCAATATCGATTTTACCACCTGTTTTGATGATGAGGGGCACAGGGTTTTCCTGTCGGGGCTGTGCAACCAGATAAAAAATGAGCTCACCGATCCCATTGAAAGCTACTCTGTCAATGGGGCAAGTTACGCGCTGACTGCCCGGGCGATGGATGACAAGCGCACACTCCTGAAGTTGGCAAACGGCAAGATTGTCAAATAAGAAGGTCGAATATGAATGTTTTCAGGCGCAGAATCTATTTTATCGAAAAGAAGCTTCAGGCAAAATATATAATGCTGACCGTGGTTTCACTTGTGCTTTATACAGGTATCTTCGTCATCCTGGTTTTTTCTCCCTACATGATCACGCTTCATTTTGATTATCCGCTTGCCGAAAAAACTGAAGCGGCCAGAGCGCTGCTCCTTCTTCACGGCACGGTCTGGCCGGGGCTTGTGGCAGCGATTTTCTTCTTTTCGCTCCTGAGTGTATTCATTACTCACAAAGTAGCGGGACCCCTGTTTCGCATGAAGAAGGATATCTCTCAGGTTGTGGAAGGAGACCTGAACGTGGTGGTCAGGTTGAGAAAGGGCGATGACATGAAGGATCTGGCGGAAAAAATCAACTTGCTGATCGAAGAGCTGCGAACTTTTGTAACCGCTTCGAAAAACGCTCATGATCTGCTGGACGGCTATATCCGGGAGCTGGAACAGGAAATGGCCAGGAAGAGCTTGACGGAAGAATCAGGGAAAGAAATTATCGGTAAAATTCAGGCCAGCAGGAAAAATATTGAAGCGGCCCTTCAAAAATTTCATCTGGAATAGCGCAGATACGATCCTCTCAAAAGGCCCCGAAGATCATACCAGGCATTGAACTGCCCGGTTAATGCTAGTCGGCGCCTTCTGGGTGTTTGGTCAAGTTCCGCCCGCACCTTCCATCGAAGCCACCCCCCCATGCGCTTGATGCTATGGAGTTTTAGATTTTGCGATGCTGATTCTGGCGGTTGGAGATTTGGTCGAGTCAAAATGACTCGACCAAACTCGGACGTGGCGATCAGATGGATTGCTTTTTTCGGGCTCACTCATTTCACCCTGTGTGCCTAATTGACGATTACCGTCGTGCTCCAGTAATCCATGAGCATGGCCCCGGGGTCATCTTCCATGGTCTCACAGGTTGCCGCGGGATATTGAATGGCTAAGGTCATGAATGGCCGCTCCCGCGAAGGCGGGATGAGGGGCACGTCAACGTCTTTCTGGACATTGCAACGGAAGTGGTCCTGGTTGCCGAAGAAGAAGTCCTGAAAAGCCTTCTTGTCCTGATCGCTCACGCCGGTCAGGTATCCGACCATATCCGCGGCGGTGGGATCGACAGGGATCCAACCGTAATTGGGCAGATAAAATTCAGCCCAGAAGTGGCCGCTTAAGTTCCCCTTGAAGAGCTGCCATCCCCCAGTCGTGCGCGCGGGGATGCCCACGGAACGGCATAAGGCGCTGAAATACATGGACTGGGCGCCGCAATCGCCATAACGGTTGCGATGTACGTACACGGATTCCGGCTCGCCGCGCGGCCAGAGAGCCAAATGAGGCATGAAGCTATACGTCACAGTGGATAGGATATAGTCATAGAGTTTTTTCGCTGCGCGGTAAGGGTTGGTTTCGCTTCCAATCACGGTTTGCGCAGTTCGGCGGATCTCATCGGTCACGGCAATGTTTCCGCGGGAAGCAGTATATCTCAAATAGAGATCACTTTCCCGGTCATAAGCCCCCACTCGATCCGGATCGACCTGAAACCATTGCTCATAGTGGTCGAAGGTGAAGCGGATAACAATGTTGAGGTCCTGTGTCAGTTCGTCCAGGGGAACCTCCATGTGGATCAATCCGATATCCTGATCGATGGAAGGAGATCCTTTCACATAAGTCATCGGCGTTATGGAAAGTACGGAAACATTCGTCTGCGGGCCAGTGACGATGGGAATGGGAAACCACAGCTTCAAGATGCCGCCGGCGGGCAATTTGCTCCGGGGAACGGCAAGCTTACAGGTTGCCGTATAGGATATCGGCCTGATGAAGGGTTGCCAGGGATCGGCGCCCGGGCCGGCATCCATGATCTGCTTGAGAAGCTTGTAGCCATCTTCGTAACCTTTGTACATTTTCGCGTCCTGGCGAAAGAGATCGACATTCCGGAATTTGACGTTGGAAACAAAATCCACGAAAAAACGCGGTTTGCCGTCGATCATGGCGCTCTCCAGTTTTCCCTGGGTGAGCCAGGCCTCCCGCTCTTGCGGCGTCACCTGTGGGAAGGCTGCGGCCAGCATCGCCCGCGTTTCATCGAGATTGTGGGGGTACTGAGCTGCAATAAGCTGGATATCCCGCAGGCTGTTGAGGCATTCCAGCGCCTCGTCATTTTTCCCTTCGCCCGTCAGTAACGTCCGCGCCTGCCGGTAAAATCCTGTCGCCGTGGTAAACTCGCCTCGCGCCTTGGTCTGCCTGGCCATGGTAAGCATCGCTGTACCCGGAGACACAGCCGGCGAATCACTTCCGCCGCAGGCTGTAACAACCATCATGAAAGCCAAAAGACCGACAACGGACATCTTAAACCAGGATATATGCATGGCCGTAACCTCCCTTTTTTCAATAGGCGAATTGATAACTGAATCGATAAGAGCTTCTTGTATTGAAACCGATTATAGGAGGCAGAGTATGGGATGTCAAGGCGATTCATGCCGGACGATTCATAACCAGCAAACCTCCATCGGACGGCAGGCGATAATCAGCGCTGACCGATGTGAACCCACGTCCAAGGCATGATCAAACCGGGCGATTTCATACCACTTTCCCGGATAACGCTTCATATTGAAATGATCAACCGGTGTTATCTTTTCCGGTACATTAACGCAACAGGCTAATAATAGCGCAAAGGCCATGAAATTCTTTTCATGCCGATCAAAAGCAAACTTTAAATGAAATTCAATTGTTTACTGTTGTCGTATCTTCCTCATGTGTTCCATCCTCTTTTGAATGAGAGCCTGTGTGCCGATGTCTTCGCGGTAGGCGACAGGACCCCGGACGGCTTTCACGCCTGCCTCGGCGATGGCGCGGGCCTCGTCCAGATCGTCCGCAATGCCGACAATGCCGGCGGCGCGCGACGAACTCAAATACAGGCCGTCTTCTTTCTGATCGACGGAGGAATAGTAAAGTCTGGCCGCTCCGACATCTCCTATTTCAATCTTTGCGCGGGAGGACGCGGCATCGGGATGATCGGCGGGCAGGCCGTATCCTTTCGGGACAATGTATTTGCAGACGGTTGCCTTTGGTGCAAATTCGATTTTCAGCCGGTCGAGCGTGCCGTCAATGATGTGCCTGCACACTTCCACAAAGTCCGTCCTCAAGAGAGGCAGGATGTTCATGGCCTCCGGATCGCCGAAGCGGGCGTTGTATTCCAGAAGCTTCGCGCCGGTTTTCGTGGCGATGAAGCCGCCGTACATCACGCCTTTGTAAAGGCTGCCGGTTTCCTTGCGGAGCGCCGCGGCGACCTGCCTGGTGATTTCCAGTCCTTCTTCGATATCCGACGGCTTTAAAAAGGGCAGAGAGTGATCGGGAAGGGAATAGGAACCCATGCCGCCGGTATTGGGGCCGCAGTCTCCGTCAAACCGCCTTTTGTGGTCCTGGACGAGCGGCGTGCCCACCACAGTTTTGCCATCGCACAGGCATTGCAGGGAAAATTCCTCGCCGTCGAATTTTTCCTCAATAATCACGGAGGAGCTTTCCTTCAGGATCTGCCCGCATAATTTCAGGGCTTCCGCCTTTGTGGAAAAATGATCGCCCTGTACCAGAACGCCCTTGCCGCCGGTGAGTCCGTCCGGTTTGAGCACGATGCCTTCCAGTTGATTCAAAAAAACCTCTAGGCCGTCCATGCTGGTAAATACTTTAAACTGTGGATTGCCGGGGATGTTGTATTTGCCGACCAGATTCCGGGTGAACGATTTGGATGTTTCCAGGCGCGCCAGGCTTTTGCTGGGGCCGACGGAAGGAATGCCGCAGGCGGCCAGCGCATCGACAACGCCGTTGTTCAACGGGTCTTCCGGGCCGATGACGGCGAGATCGATTTTATTCTCCAAAGCAAAACCGGTGATCGCTTTCAGGTCCGCGTAACTTCCGGGCTGAATCCGGGTTGAGAGGGAAGCGATTCCCGGGTTATTGGCTTTCATAAAAGAAAACAGATGCGGATGCTGCCCGGACCGTGAAATGGCTTCGGCCATTGCGTGCTCACGCGCTCCGTTTCCGACAAGCAGTATGTTTGGCATGGTCAAAATCTCCTGAAGGGGGTTTTATATCATCGTGTCTGACTCAATAACGGAAATGGATGCTGAAGTCAAATGGAAGGAAGAGAATGGAATTGATGAAGATAAAATGCTTGACTGTTGCAGGCAGGTGCATGATAATCGCGCCCAGTCAGGTGACGGATAAAAGTTATCTGGTCATTTTTTGCTTGAGAGGCGGCGTCATGAGAAAGTTATATTGGATAGCAGGAGCTTTGATTATTTTTGCGGCGGGTTGCAGTCAGCCGGTACTGCGGCAGGATGTTCCCGTAACGACAAACCCGCTGGGGGCGAAGGTCTATGCCAACGGTCAGCTTGTGGGAACGACACCCATGTCTGTTTCTCTGGAGCGCAACCGCAATCACATTCTGACCCTGGTGAAGGATCACTACCGCCAGGAAGATGTGGTGATTCAGAAATCCTATCAGAAGGAAAAAGTTTATCTCAATGCCATTGCCTCAGGCGTTAATTCCGGGCTTTTCTTTAAAGATCCCCGGATGGGAATCGGCGGTTCCATGAGTTCCATGTCCTCGCAGGAAGAAACAGGCGCGGCCTATGTTCTTGTTCCGCCGGCTGTGAAGATCAATCTTACGCCGGCGGCGGGCGCTGCCGCCGATGTTTCCGCTCCTGCGGAATCAATGCCGGCGTCTTCGGAACCCATGGCCGCAGCAACGGAGGATTCCGGCATTGATAAAGCCGGGATGGCCAGAGGATTGGCCGTCATCGGGGCCGCCGCGGCTCTTTCGCAGGTCAAACCCCTGGAGAAGAAGGTGGAAACGTCCTCGTCATCCAGAAGTTATGTTCAGCCGGACGGAACAAAGGTTACGGAAAAATCGAGTACGTCGGTCGGCGTCAGTGTCAATCCGGCGGCGCTGTTCAGTGTTGTTGATGCGTTGTTTAAATGATGCTCCGGGCGATGGAAGACGTTATCAGATGAAGGAGAGATTGAAATGAAAAAAGGGTTGCCGGTGTTTGCGTTTATCCTGATTATTTTTGCCGCAGGCGATGTCTTTGCGGTTGATATGACTTCTTTGGACAAGGTTTCCATATTCATGTCCAAGTCGAAGGTATTGTCCATTCTGGGCGCATCCCAGGAGGTGGTGACGCTGGGCAAAGGTTTGAAAGTTGAAGTCTATCCGGTGGAATCAGCCTTGCCGCTTACCCATTCCGGCTGCATCTACGGTCAGGATGGAATCCTGATGGGGCAATCTTTTGTATTTCAGGGCCACACGACGGACAACATAGCCGAACGTTTGAAAAAACATGGCTTTACGCCCTTGCCGCAAAAAGATGGCGCCCTGCGGTTCGCCGGCGTCGATGATGACACAGGCCGGCCTTTGGTGGCGGCTATTTCTGAAAATGACAATTTGACGACCATTACGACGTTTGAAAAAGCCTTTTATGAGGCTCATGTTCAGTAACCGGCGAATATCCGCCAGGCAACAGGAAATTTAGGAACCACTTGCAGCGTCTTGAAGAAAGCCCATTAATCTCCTCTTTGGAAAGCGCTGTTTCTTTTTTTTATTTGATCTGATAAATTAAGAACCAGAAAACAAGCACTTCAGAGGTGAATGGATTTATTTTGAGTTCCGATATCATTGTTCTCCTGATTCTTTTTTCGTTTTCCGGTTTTTTTTCATCGGCGGAGGCGGCGCTGCTTTCCCTGTCCGATCTGCATCTGCACAAGATGAAATCGGACAATTATCCTTTTTTTAATTCTGTGGTGAAACTGCTGGAAAACCCCAGGAGATTGCTCATTACGATTGTCACCAGCAACGAAGCAGTCAATATCAGTATTTCCATTCTGGCTGCGTCTCTCTTTATCCATTGGTTTGGCGAAAAGGGGCAGGTGATTTCCATTCTTGTAACATCCATGATCCTTTTTCTGGTGGGGGAAGCCATTCCCAAAACGTTCGGAGTAACCTATCCGATGCAGATTTCATCCGCCGTATCGCCGCTGCTGCTTTTGATTTCCCGTCTGGAATTTCCGGTCGTCGCCGCGCTGGAAAAAGCGCCCGGCTTGATTTTAAACCGGCTGGACCAGCGTCAAGCGCGCGAGATGGATGTTTTGACGGAAGATGAATTCAAACACCTGATTGACGCCGGGAGCCGTGAAGGCGTGGTGGATGAATCGCAAAAAGAGTTGATCTCAACCATTTTTGAATCAGGCGACAGGCCGGTGACGGATATCATGATTCCGCGCGTGGAGATGTTTTGCCTTGCTTTCGAAATGCCGATGCGGGACATTGTACGGGAAGTCGCCGCCGGGCGCTATGAACGCATCCCCGTGTACCGGGAAGACCGCGATGATATTATTGGAATTCTTTTCGCCCGGAATCTGCTGAATATCGCCCTCGGAGCAGAGGCGCCGTCTTTTGAAAAATTACTGGCCCGGCCTTACTTTGTTCCGGAAAGCAAGACCATCAACGGCCTGCTTCATGATTTTCAGGAAAAATCCATGCAAATGGCTATTGTCGTGGATGAGTACGGAGGCGTGTCCGGTCTGGTGACGCTGGATGACATTCTGGAGCATCTGTTCGAGGAGGCTTATGGCGATGATGATCCGGCGGCAAACTGCGGGTGCGATATTCTGGACGAAAACACCATGATTGTTCCGGGGAGAATGCCGATGGAGCAGTTGAATGAATTGCTGGAGGGCGGGCTGCCGCAGGATGAATTTGACACGATCGGCGGCTTTATCCTCCATCTATTCGGGAAATTGCCGGAAAGAGGCGAAACGATTGGTTATGAAGATTATTCTTTTCGCGTCGAAAGCGTCGGCAGAACACGCATTTTGAAAATCCGGATTGAAAAAGAAAAACAAACGGGTCCGGAGGAGGACGAATGAGCCTGTATCTGGTCCTGGCCCTTATTCTGATTTGCGTGGCCCTGGAGGCGCTTTATTCCGGCGGAGAGGTGGCGCTGTTTTCTTCCGACATCAACAAAATAAAGTATTACGCGCGCAAGGGATCGTCCGGAGCGAGGCAGGCGGTCAAATTGAAAGAGAACCCCGAATGGTTCATTTCGACGGCGCTGATCGGCACCAATCTGGCGATTATTGTCGCTTCCACGCTGGGCACGGGGCTGTTGATCCAGTATTTCGGTTCCCAAAACGGCGAGCGGATCGCTTTTGTCATTATGCCCTTTGCTTTATTCGGCATTATTCTGGTGCGCAGTATTTTTCAGCATTATCCGGAATTTATGGCTGTCCGGGTGGCGCATTTCATTCGCCTTTCCTCTTATGTTTTTTATCCTCTGGCCTGGTTTGTCGCGGTTGTATCCAGAGGAGCGGTCAATATTTCTTTTGATGAAAAAGTGAAGCAGCCTTCCTATATCACCAAAGAGGGTTTGAAATACATCCTGGGCGAAAAGACGGAAGGCAGTGATATTTTAACAAAGGAAAAAGAAATGGTCAGCCGGGTTTTCGATTTTTCCGAACTGACAGCGGAAAAGATCATGGTGCCCATTTCCGCATTGACTGCTTTACCGCAAGCGATGCCGATTGAAGAAGCCGCCCGTATCATCGCCGCAAAAAAATATATGCGCATTCCCGTCTATGCGGACACAGCTTATAATATTGTCGGCATCCTGCATTATTTTGATCTTCTGGATGTTCTGCACAAACGGCAGCAGAATCTTACTGAAAAAAGCGCGACGGTCGGCGACTGCATGCGGACGGATGTTTGTTATGTTCCGGAAACGAAAAAAGCGGGACCGCTTTTAATTGAACTGCAACGAAAACGGGAACATATGGCAGTGGTGGTTGACGAATACGGCGGCGCGGTCGGCATTGTCACCATGGAAGACATCGGCGAGGAGATTGTCGGCAGTATCGACGAGGAATACAGCAAGGGCGAAAAACTTTACAAGAAAATGTCGGCCAACCGGTATTTAATCAATGGGCGGATGAAAATTGTTGATCTGAATCAAATTTTATTGAAAAGACTGCCGCAGGGTAATTATGAAACCCTGGGCGGTTTTCTGGTGCATCTGGCGGGCAGAATCCCTTTGCAACGGGAAAGACTGGAATTCGAAGGCATGGTTTTTGTTATCGAAAATTCTGATCAGAAGGCGATTAGGGAAGTCTTGGTTATTTTCCCGCAGCAGTTGGATGCGCCGCGGATACAATCGAATGTGAGGTGAAAAAATATGAAAAAAACTAAAGAATTTTGCGCGCTTATTCTAGCGGCGGGGAAAGGCACCCGCATGAAGTCGGAGATGGCGAAAGTGCTCCATGTCCTGAACGGCAAACCTCTCCTGTATTATTCTCTGGAGACGGCACGCGTTGCGGGAGCGCGGAAAACGGTTGTCATTATCGGCCATCAGTCGGAGAAGGTGCGGGAAGCGTTTCCCGATCCGGGTTTGATTTTTGTGGAGCAAAAGCCGCAACTGGGCACGGGCCACGCCGTCATGCAAGCCGGCCCGGTCCTGAAGGATTATCATGGGTTAACGGTTATCCTCTGTGGCGATGTGCCGCTTTTGAAACCGGAAACGGTTCAATCGCTGATCCGTGAGCATCTGGAGGCCGGAGCCGATGTGACAGTGTTGACGACCGAACCGCCTGGTCCCCATGCATACGGACGCATCGTGAAAAATGACCGGGGAGATGTGCTGAAGATTGTTGAACATAAGGACGCCACGGATGCAGAAAGAGAAATTTTAGAAATTAATACTGGTATTTATTGTGTCGATACGCCTTTTTTATTTGCCGCGCTGGCCCAGGTGAAAAACGATAATCAGCAACAGGAATATTACTTGACCGATATTGTGGAGATCGCCCGCCGGGGGGGCAGGAAGGTCCATGCCTGTTTGACTAAAGATTATTATGAAGTGATGGGTATCAATACGCTGGAAGAGCTGGAGAAAGCGGGGAAATATTTATCGGGCAATAGGCGATGGGTGATGGGTGATGGTGTTTGATTTGTGTCCGACATTAGCAATTTAATTCAGGATAAAGTTCTGCTTGCGCCGCTGGCGGGCATTACCAATTTACCGTTTCGGCTGATCGCCCGCGAGTTCGGCTGTCAATTGTGTTTTACCGAGATGGTCAGTGCCAGCGGCTTGGTTCGGGAATCAGATAAGACGATAGAATATTTGAATACTTGTGAGGAAGATCGGCCCTTGGGAGTTCAATTATTCGGCGCCGATCCCGATATTATGGCGCAAGCAGCTGTCCTTGCCGCCGGACATCGTCCGGACCTGATTGATGTCAATATGGGTTGCCCGGTCCGAAAAGTTGTCAAAACCGGTTCTGGCGCGATGCTGATGAAAAATCCGTCGCTCGCCGGCCGCATCATTTCGGCGCTCGCCAAAGCGACAAATATTCCAGTAACCGTCAAGATGAGGGCCGGATGGAGCAGCGGCTTTCTAAACGCCGTGGAAATGGCCATCATGGCCGAGGAATCAGGCGCTGCAGCGATTATTGTTCATGGAAGGACGGCGGAGCAGGGTTTTTCCGGTCATGCCGACTGGCGCGCCATTGCTCAAGTTAAATGCGCCGTAAAAATTCCGGTTGTCGGCAATGGCGATATCCGGCTGCCGCAGGATGCTGTTAAAATGCGTCAGGAAACAGGTTGCGACGCGGTGATGGTGGGCCGGGGCGCTTTGGGAAATCCATGGATATTTCAAGGTATTCGTCAATTATTCGCTGGTATGCCGGCGGATGCTCGTCTTTCCCCGGGCCAAAGGTATGAAATCATCAAAAAGCATTGGGAAATGGAAATGCGTTATTTCGGCGGACGCATTGCCGGGCGGTCTTTTCGAAAACACTTGCTCTGGTACACCAGGGGGTTGGCCGGTTCCAGCCGCTTGAGAGAAGCGCTGGGAAAGATGGCGGACAGCAGGGAGATGTTTTCAGAATTGGACAGGTATTTTCAATCCCTCGCGGAGCCGCAAGCAGAAATAACCACTTGACATTTCAGGAATGAATTGGCATAAATGAATCAAATTTGAAACATGGTCACTGGCGGTAAAATCTTAAAAAAGGATGAACACGAACGTGGAAATTGAAAAATTTGCAGAACTTGAAGATAAGATTAAACATATTGTCAGTGAACAGGCTTTTTTAAAAAAACAGATTTCAATATTGGAGGAAGCACTTAAAAATAAAGAATCGGAGATAGAAGAGTACAAAAGCAAACTTAAGGTATTAGATGAGGAAAGGAACAGCGTACGCGCAAGGGTGGATTCACTGCTTGATTTACTTGCAGATATAGAAGTGGGAAAATAAGTTTTTAGGGCGTGGATGTTGAAAAAGCGTTACGACATTACAATTCTAGGACAGGAACTTGCTGTTTTAAGTGACGCAGGAAGTGAGCAAGTGGCCAATGTTGTCCAGTTTGTCAATGAAAAGATGGAGGATATCGCGCGATCCAGTGACGGACTCAGGACATTGGATGTGGCTATCCTGGCGGCTTTGAACATTACAGAAGATTTTTTTAAATTAAAGGGAGTTAATCAGGATCTGCGCGAGCATCTGACGCACCGGTCCGAAAAATTGATTCAACTGATTGAAAACGCAAGTTAGTGAAAAAAGTTTACCCCTGCGATGCGCGTGATTGTCATTTGTTTTTGAGCCAACACTTTGAACCTGGGGCCTATACTTGTTTGCGGTGAGCATGTCCGCCTCATTCCGCTAGCCGGATGGCGGAAAGCCTGAAACAAACAACACCGGGCGCCCACTTTTTTTCAGGTTCAAAATCGTGATTAACACGGCATAGGCGGGGGTTTTTTATGTTTTCCGCTATTTAAGCAAGTGCATTCCTTTTCATCAACATACATTCAAAATTAAATGATTCATGAATCCTTCGGCGGGCAAGAATATTTAAGGGTGTCTGCCGGAAGGTTTAAATATAATCCTGTTGAAGGGATCTGCCCGATTATTCGCGTATCAAGCAGCTTATGGAGGCGGTATTTTTCAAGGGGATAAACGAGGAGGGAACAACAATGTTAAACGGCGGTTTAAATGTCCTGTTGATAGTCGTGGCAATTTTAGGAGGCGCGGTTGCCGGTTATGTTCTGAAGCAGATCTTTGCGGAAAAGAAAATCAAGGCATCGGAAAGTCTGGCGGCGCGGATTGTCGAAGAATCCAAAAAAGAAGCGGAAACCATAAAAAAAGAAACGATTTTGCAGGCCAAGGAAAATCTGCTGAAAATGAAGGCGGATTTTGACCAGGAAACAAAAGAGATTAAAAATGATCTGGAGGGATTGGAACGGCGCATCCGGAGCAAGGAAGAGAGTTTGGACAAACGCATCGACGTTTTGTCGCAAAAAGAAGCAGGCATTGAAGGGCGTGAAAAAAGTTTAAATCAAAAAGAACGAAATCTTGAAGAAAAGCACAAGAAATTGGATGTGCTGGTGGAAGAGCAAAAATCTAAACTGGAGAAAATCGCTGGGATTACGCCTGAAGAGGCGAAAAATATTCTGATTCAGTCGATGGAATCGGACGCCCGGCGTGACGCGGCCGCCCTGGTTCGCAAAGCGGAGGAAGAGGCCAAACTGACCGCGGACCGGAAGGCGCGGGAAATCATTGCTTACGCTATTCAGAGATACGCCGGCGATTATGTGGCGGAACACACGGTTTCCGTCGTCAACCTGCCCAGCGAGGAGATGAAAGGACGCATTATCGGGCGCGAAGGCCGCAATATCCGGGCGATTGAAGCAGCCACCGGCATTGATTTGATTGTTGATGACACGCCGGAAGCAGTGGTGCTGTCCAGTTTCGATCCGGTGCGGCGCGAAGTCGCCCGCATATCGCTGGAGCGCCTGATTCAGGATGGCAGGATTCATCCCGGCCGGATTGAAGATATTGTGAAAAAAGTGGAGAAGGAAGTTGAACAAATTATCCGGGAAACCGGCGAGAAAGCGTCATTTGACTGCGGCGTCCATGACATTCATCCGGAAATCATTAATATGCTGGGCGCTCTGCGATACCGCACCAGCTATTCGCAGAATGTTTTGCAGCACTCCATTGACGTGGCTTATCTGACCGGCCTGATGGCCGCCGAACTGAAAATGAACATCAAAGAAGCCAAACGCGCGGGCCTGTTGCACGATATCGGCAAGGCGGTGGACCACAAAATTGAAGGAACGCATGCGGCCATTGGCGCCGATTTCGCCAAACGTTTTGGCGAGAGTCCGCGTATTGTCCAGGCGATAGCGACGCATCACGACGACGGACGCAACAACACCCTGCTGGGGGTGTTGGTGCAGGCGGCTGATACCTTGTCCGCCGCCCGGCCCGGCGCGCGCCGGGAGATGCTGGAGTCTTACGTGCAGCGCCTGGAGGAGCTTGAAAAAATTGCCAATTCCTTTAACGGCGTGGATAAGTGTTTTGCCATTCAGGCCGGGCGTGAAATCCGCATCATGGTGGAAAATGAAAAAATATCAGACAATGACACAGTCATGCTGTGCAACGACATCATCAAGAAAATTGAAAACGAACTGACTTATCCGGGGCAAATCAAGGTGACGGTGATCCGCGAAACACGCGTGTCCAATTTCGCCAAATAAGCGTTAATACGAAGGTTTAGTAAAAAATGAAAATTCTTTTTATCGGCGACATCATCGGCAAACCCGGACGCAGGGCGGTCAGAGAACTGCTGCCGCAGCTGGTGGGAGGCCGCGGCGTGGATCTGGTGATCGCCAATTGTGAAAATGCGGCGGCGGGTTTCGGCGTGACGAGAGAGGTTGTCGAAGAACTCTATGAAGCCCGCATTGATGTGCTGACATCCGGCAACCACATTTGGGATAAAAAAGAGGCATTGGACTTCATCGAGGATTACGAAACACTTCTGCGGCCCGCCAATTATCCGGGGATCGTTCCCGGAAAAGGCTCCGTATTAATGCCGACTCCCGCAGGCGATTATGTCGGCGTGCTGAACCTGGCCGGCCGTATTTTCATGCAGCCGATGGACTGCCCGTTTGTTATCGCCAGGGAGGAAATCGCCCGGCTGAAAGAGAAGACCAAGGTCATTATTGTCGACATGCATGCGGAGGCGACATCCGAAAAGAAAGCCCTGGGCTGGTATCTGGACGGTGAAGTTTCTGCGGTCCTGGGCACGCATACGCATGTCCAGACGGCGGACAACGAAGTGCTGCCGAATGGTACGGCGTATATCAGCGACGCGGGAATGACCGGTCCTTTTGATTCCGTGATCGGCATAAAGAAGGATATCATCATTGAAAAATTTTTAACGCAAATACCGAATAAATTTGATGTGGCAAAAAATGATATCCGTTTGCAGGGAGTCCTCATAGATATTGATGCGCAAAGCGGCCGGGCCAATGCCATCGAACGGATCAGCGTCAAACTCGGCTCGCCAACGGAGGCACAAGATGAAAAGCGCTTATGAAATTTTGAAAGAAAGAGGGTTTGTCGAACAGGTAACCGACGATGGTCTGATTACCGAACTTTTTGCCAAAGGTCCCGTCACCTGTTACATCGGTTTTGATCCGACCGCCGCGAGTCTCCATATCGGCAGCCTGGTCCCCATTATGGCGCTGGCGCACATGCAGCAAAACGGCAACCGGCCCATTGCGCTGGTCGGAGGCGGCACGGGACTGATCGGCGACCCCAGCGGCAAAACCGAAATGCGCCAAGTGCTCACCCGCGAGCAGATTGACCATAACGCGCGTTGTCTCAAAGATCAGCTTTCCAAATATCTTGATTTTTCCGAAGGCCGGGCGCTTCTTTTGAACAATGCCGACTGGCTGACAAAATTAAACTATATCGATTTCCTGAGAGACATCGGCAGACATTTCAGCGTCAACCGGATGCTGGCGGCGGAAAGCTACAAAATCCGTCTGGAAAAAGGCCTGAATTTTATCGAATTCAACTACATGCTCCTGCAGGGCTATGATTTTCTGCACCTGTTCCAGCATTACGGCTGCGCCCTGCAGATGGGCGGCAACGACCAGTGGGGCAATATGCTGGCCGGCACGGAACTGATCCGCAAAGTCGAGGCCAAGGATGCGCAGACCGTCACCTTTCCCCTGATCACCACATCGCTTGGACACAAGATGGGGAAGACGGAAAAAGGCACGGTCTGGCTGGATGGGACGCTGACCATACCTTACGATTATTACCAGTACTGGGTCAACTGCGACGACGCCGATGTGGAAAGGTTTCTCAAACTCTTTACCTATCTGCCGCTGGAGGAAATTGCCGTTGTCCAGACGCTGGCGGATGCCCGTCTGAATATGGCCAAAACCGTGCTGGCTTACGAGGCTACCAAAGTCACCCACGGCGCGGAAGCGGCCAAAGCGGCCTGGCGCGCTTCGATGGAAGCTTTTCATGCCCGTCCGGTGGACGCCGACCTGTTCGCGTCCAGCGATATTCCGCGCGAAGCGATGCAGGCGGACACATCGGCCATTCCACGCTATGCCGTTTCCCGCAAGGACGTGGACGCCGGATTATTGATCTCATCTTTGTGCGCGAAATCCGGGCTCACTCAGTCCATGTCCGAAGCCAAGCGTCTGATTGAGCAGGGCGGCATCTATCTCAATGAGCGTCAGGTAAAAACGATTGACGAAAAACTGTTGATCGATGATTTTGCCGGCGGCGAACTGCGCATCCGCAAGGGCAAGAAGAAATATCTGAACGTCGAGGTCATCTGAATCGATCATTTATCACGATGGCTTCCCGGCGCTTTGGTCAAGGATATCCCGTGATGTCATGTATTTTTTTCAGGAGCGGTTTTAACCGGCCGTAGATGGAAAGATACACTTCCCGGTAGAGACGATCATAGAGCCGGTGATTTTCCGCGACAGGTTCGAAAACCTCTTTGACCCGGGTCATGGCTTTTACCGCGGACGGGAAATCAGGATACAGCCCCAGCCCCACGGCCGCGTCAATGGCGGCGCCCAGCGCTGAGGTTTCATAGGTATGGGGACGTTCCGCGGGGAGACCGAACACATCGGCGGTGATCCGCATGGCCATGTCGCTTTGCGATCCCCCGCCGGACACCTTGAGCCGGCTGATGGGTGTTTTCGTCCGCTTTTGCGTAAATTCCGCGCCTTCCCGCAGTCCGTACACCAGCCCCTCGAGAATTGCCCGATACAGATAAGCCCGATTGTGAACGTCGCCGAAACCGATAATCGATCCCTTCGCGAAAAAGTCCGTATTGGCGCCCGGCGACCAGTAAGGCTGAAGCATCAGACCCATTGAACCGGGCGGAATTTTTTCAATCAGCGCGTCAAAAAGCTTTTCGGGAACAATATTTTCTTTTTCGGCAATCTGCCGTTCCAGGAACCCGAACTCATCCCGAAACCAGCTCACCATCCAGAAACCCCTGTAGATCATGACTTCCGTGTAATAAGTATCCGGTACGGAAGCGGGGTAAGGTGGAATCATCGAGATCAGTTCGATGTATTTTTTTGTCGTTGTGTTAAAAGTGGCGGTTGTTCCGAAACTTAAACAGCCGGTTTCCGGCGTCAGGCAGCCGGCGCCCAGCATTTCACATCCCTTATCGGTTCCGGCGGCAATCAGGGGCAGTCCCTCCGGGATGCCTGTCTCTTTGGCGGCCCGGCCGCTTATTTGTCCGAGAATTGCGGCCGGTTTGACGAGACGGGGCAGTTTCTCCTTTTCGATGGGGAAGAGCCGCCATTTCATATCGAATCTTCCCGCCCATTGATAAGTTTTATTGTCGATGGGAAGATAGGCGACATTATTGGCGACTGAATCCACGAACTCTCCGGTCAGCATGTAGGTAAAAAATCCCGAAAGAAGCAGGTATTTGTGGGTGTTCCGCCAGATATCGGGCTGGTTCTGGCGTATCCAGTTCGCTTCGCAGTTCTGGACCGCATTATCGAGCCGTTCCCATAATCCCATCGCTTTCAGGAATGGTCTGGCAAGCAGGGGAATCATTTCTTCCGAGTTCGCTTTTCTCTGGTCCAGCCAGAGGCAAGCCGGGCGCAGGGGTTTGCCGTCAGACCCGATGTTGATCATGGTGGCGCGCTGCGTGGTCAGTGTCACGGCGTCGATCGCCTCTTTGGACGGGCCGTCCATCCTGCCCAGCAGTTCCTGACAGGCGCTGCAGAGCGTTTTCCAGTAATATTCCGCGTGCTGCTCCGCCCAGCCCGGCTGCGCTGAAAAATAAGGTTCAATCGGGCGTTTCACGATTTGCAGGATATTTCCGGAAGTGTCAATCAGCGCCGCCCGGATAGACTGGGTTCCGGCGTCAAATGACAGAATCAGTTCCCCGTGATGCTTTTGCGCATTTTCCATGGCCTTTCCCCTGGTTACTTCAACTCCAGCATTCCGCCGGGATTCATAATGTTATGCGGGTCAAAATGACTTTTCAGCGCCTGTAAAACCGCCAGCTGCTCTTTTCCCAGATGCTTTTCCATCCAGGGCGCCATCATCCGCCCCACGCCATGATGATGGCTCAATGAGCCTCCGTATTTCTGAATGTTGTCAATAACGCCCCTCTGGAATTTCCGGAATTCGTCCGGATCGTTCATCCGGACGATGAAAATGAAATAAAGATTTGTGCCCTGCGGGTAAAAATGGGAGGCGTGCGTCATGCACATGGTGTCCGGCCGGCTTTTGATATAGGAGCGAACTCCCTCATGCAGGCGGTGAAGATTATCCCAGGTCACCCCCGCTTCCAGCGTGTCAATTAATATGCCGTAATCGCCCAGATCCTCGCGCATATAAGGCTCGGTATAGCGGCTGCTCTCCCACTTGCGCGCGGCGTAACCGCCCAGCGAGATGGCTCCGTAACGTTTGGCAACCGCTTTGATCTTGCGCGCCACCAGGCGTGTGTAATCCCTGTCCCCTTCGGCATTACCCAGGCAAAGACAACGGCGCATCGGCTGAAATCCCCGGAAGATGAGATATTTATCCGCCAGGTCCGGCATCCCGTAAAGCTTTAATCCTCGATCTGTTTCTTCGGGATCGGAAATGCGATATACGGCCGGCCGGCCGAATTCCGCTTGCATGATTTCCCGGCTGGCGTTGACGGCGGCTTCCCATGTGGGATACATAAAGCTGAAGCGGGTGCGGTTTTCAGGCATATAGCGGAAAATTTTCATGGTGACTTCCACCAGAATGCCGAATGAACCTTCAGATCCCTTCATGATATCGTTCACTTTTGGCCCGGTTGCCGCCGCCGGATAATCCAGTGTTTTGAATGTTCCGGCCGGAGTTACGTATTCCTGGCTGAATACGATATCATAAGCGTCGCCGTAATAGGTTGAGGCCTGTCCGGACCCCAGGGTCACCACCCATCCTCCCACCGTCGAATACTCGAAAGACTGCGGAAAATGGCCGCAGGTATAACGGCGCTTGCAATGGTACAGTTCCGGGGCGCGGTTGAGCGCGTCCTCATAGGACGGCCCGAACATGCCCGGCTGCACACGCGCGGTTTGATTTTGTTCATTGATTTCCAGGAGTTTATTCATATGTGTGCTGACCACCAGCGATACTCCCCCCCGGGATGGACGGCAGCCGAAATTTACAGAGGAACCGGCGCTGAAAACAGTCAACGGAATCAGCTCCGCATGACAATATTCGACAATTTTGCGCACATCGTGTTTATCGCGCGGATGCACCACCAGATCCGCCACTTCCCGGATGATGTTCCGGCGCAGTTCCAGCATCTCCTCGGTAGTTTTTCCCGAAGCGTATTTGGCGCGGCTGTAATCATCCTGCTCGACATTGACCTTGCCAGCGATCAGGCAAATGGCTTCGATTTGACTCTGTTTGAGCGCCACGGGGCGATTCAGTGCAACCGGCTGAAGTCCTTCATCGGATTTTGAAAAAAAATCATCGTCCCGCAGGTGAAAATCACGCTTGATCATTTCATACCAGGCATCGCTGGGATGTTTAAAATGATCTGGATTCCCGTATTTAAAGATGGATCGGCATGAGCCAGCGGGCGGAGACTTTTCCGTCCAGTCCGGTCTGAATTTTGTGGATGTCATCCGTTTGTCCTCCTTGCTTTTTACTTGTCCAATCCGTCAATTTTTTCTGCTATTCCGGAATCCTGAGCATCTTCATCGTTTCCGAAATTTCCCGTTCCGTTTTCCCGGAAGTCCATTGCAATTCTTTGGCGGCAACCGCCGCCACCTTGCGCAGGATATTTTCTCCGGGGTTGCCCAGCGTGCCGATGCCGGTGCGGCGCATGACAATATCGGAAAGCGTGCGCGCCATTTCCTCTCGCACGGCGTAAACCACTTGGGCGAGAATTTCGCCGTCGTCGTTTAATGTTTCGGCAAAATCTTTGTTTTCATTAGCTAATTTAACAATATTCGCATAGTCCGTGCCGTAGCAGCGTCCCAGATAATCCAGAGTGGCGGAGCACAAGCAGTTTTGGCTTTGCTTATGGATTTCATTCATGAAGGAAGATAAATTCCTGATTTCGCACCCGGCCAGGTGGTGTTTGGCCGTCTTGCTCTTGCGGTGAGGCCGGCCCAGCTTGGCGTCAACCAGATCCACGCATTTTTCAGCCAGATTCCGGCTGGTTGTATATTTTCCGCCCTCCACGGTAATCAGGCCGTTGAGGCCGTTTTCCTTATTGTCGGAGATTTCATAACGCCTCGAACTGGTGTAAGTCTCCTCCGTCTGTTCCTCCACCAGCGGCCGCAGACCGCCGTATGTATGCACGACATCGGCGTAGGACAGAGTCCCGTCGCCGAAAGACCTGTTCACCTCGTCAATCAATTCCAGAATGCCGGCTTTGGTGACATGATAGTCATCCGGACTGCCGACAAAAGGCTTATCCGTTGTTCCGATAATCGTATGGCCTCGCCAGGGAATCAGGAAAAAATGTCGTCCAGCCGGCGTCATCGAAGCCACCACGTATTTTCCGGAAACCAGCCGTTTTTTGGTGATGATGTGAATACCTTCGGAACGGCGCAAAGAAGCGTTGTTTGAGGAACCGGATTTGGCAAGCCCCATCAGAAGGTCGGCCCATGGACCGGCGCAATTGACTGTCACAGAGGCAGAAATTTCTATTATTTTATCCTGTAAAAGGTCCTTTACCCTCACCCCGGTGATGTTTTTCCGCGCGTCAGTCAAAAATCCCTCGACTTTCGCATAATTGGAAACCTGGGCGCCGGACGCCGCCGCCGATTTGATGAAAGCCAGCGTCAGGCGCTCCGGAAAAATACTGATGCAGTCATAAAAAACAGAAGCTCCCGTCAGGCCCTCGGTGCGCACGTTTTTTTCTCTTTCCATCACCGCCCGCCTGGAGATGGTCTTGTGTCTGGGGATTTTTTTGCTTTTATCCCACGTATACTTCTTGTCATAGGAAAGCGCGTCATAAAGCAGCATGCCTGCTTTCACCACCCATTTGCGGTTTTTGAGGGGCTTTTTATAATGGGGCATCATAATGGGCATCGGATAAACAAAATTAGGGGCAATGTTCTCCAGCACCCGGCGCTCCCGCAGCGATTCGCGCACCAGGCCGATTTCGCCGTTGGCCAGATACCTGAGACCGCCGTGGATCAGCTTGGAAGTGACCGCCGACGTCGCCCAGGAAAAGTCTTTTTTTTCCAGAAGCGCGACTTTCCATCCCCGCCCGGCCGCCTCATAGGAGACGGAAGCTCCGGTAATGCCCCCGCCGATCACCAGCACATCAAACTTTTCACCAGTGTAATTCTCAATAAATCTTTCCATCTTTTATTGCTCCTTTTCCAGGCCGGTTCCTTCCAGATGCGCTTTGACCGCTTCTTCCGCATAAACCATAATCTCCTTCATTATTTTGCGGGCTTCTCCCGCCTTTTGGTTTTTTACCGCCTCATAGATGTTTTTGTGAAACTCCCGCGAACGTTCAACATTACTTTCGTCATCAAAATAGAGATGTCCGTAATCACGAAATATGGAATTGAAAAAATTCAGGCCGATCGTGCAAAGGAGATTGTGCGTGGAACGGGCGAGCGTCTGGTGAACCTTGATATCCTGTTCGAGCATGGTCAAATCCGTTCGAAAAACGGCTTGCGCCAGCTTTTCCAAATCGCCGGGCGTGCGCCTTTGCGCCGCCAGATAAGCTATTTCCGGCGTCAGATAACGGCGCGCTTCCAGAATATCCAGGATTACTTCTTTGCGTCCTTCTCCGCTGGACGCGGCTTTGAGCAGATCCAGATTGCCGCTTTCCAAAAAATTTTTTACATACAAGCCGTTCCCATGGCGGATTTCGACCAGTTCCAGGATTTCCAGCTTCCGCAGCGCTTCGCGCAGTGTGGCGCGATTGACATGAAAGGTCTCGGCAAGCTCCCTTTCCGGAGGAATTTTTTCTCCCGGCGCCAGCTCGCCGGACAAAATTTTATTTTGCATAACAGTCACGATTTCATCATGAAGTCTGGAACGTGAAACCGGCTGCGCGAAAATCTTTTGTTCTGTCATTATTTTTTCTCCCAATCTCCCGCTATTGGTCGGGTGGTTCAACCACTAAACCATTTATCAGGTTTTGTCAATTATTTTTTGCGAAAAAGAATGATGCGAAACAGTTCATGAAAAAATAATTGACTATTACTAATCATTTGGCTATGATGCCGCCTCTTTGCCGGAAGGCGATGAGACCGGCGGGTGGGCCTGCTGAAGATGGTTTTGTTTTTATTAACTAATTATTTATCGCCGGTGTTATAAAAGAAGCGTTGAATTAAACATCCACCAGTGATATGTATCCGCTGATTTATTGGAAATACGTGAATTGATACGTGCAGAAGGACGAAAAAGATGACGACATTTTTAACAATCATACATGTTTTAGCCTGTATTACTTTAATTTTAATCGTCTTGCTTCAGGCGGGTAAAGGCGCGAATATGGGCGCTGCTTTCGGCGGCTCCAGTCAAACCGTTTTCGGATCCAGTGGCGCGGGCACTTTTCTGGGGAAAATGACGGCGGCGGTGGCCATTATTTTTATGCTGACGTCGATTTCTTTAACTTACACTGCGTCAAAAAAAACATCGGGGTTGATGGATAACGTTTCAACTCCCGTAACCAAACAAACGGTTCCCGCAACGCCAAAGTCCGCAGTTCCGTCTTCGGCTCAGCCGGTTTTGCCTGATGCCGCACCAGTCAAGGCTCCGCAGGCATCGGCGAAAATTCCTGCCCCGTCGCCGGCAAAGAGTCCAGTTCCTGCGTCTCCGGCCCCGGTCAAGGCGCCAAACGCGGCGCAGGCGAAGTAGGATTTGTTCTTTTTTAGATCCGCAATTTCCGATTTTTCTCAAAAATCATCATCGGGAATGCGGCATTTGTAAGTGTTCTCAATTTGTTGCCGAAGTGGTGGAATTGGTAGACACGCTATCTTGAGGGGGTAGTGGGCCACGCCCGTGCTGGTTCAAATCCAGTCTTCGGCACCATTAATCAAACAGGGGGTTAGCTGATTATCAGTTAACCCCTTTTTTTATCTTGAGCTTAAAACTGGTTCATCAGATTCTTTCGTACTTTAGTCAAGCATCCAGTATTGATAAGGCACACCCGACCTGATTAAAGTGTTTACGGACAAGCCTTTTCCTGCTATCTGTATTTTGCTTTTTTGCCATCCTGATACCTCCCGTTGTTTTTGGCTTTTGCGCAGCTCTTTATACAACAGGTCGCCCAGATGGTTTATTTTTACTTTGGCGTGCGGGATTCAAATAATAGCTGAAAGCGATCCATGCACATCAATATGATACACCAGAGGCGGTAACCTTATGGATATTCTTTTTACTTTTGCCGGTAACCGTGATCCTTACAATCCCGAAATGGTGAAGGGCGTCTTCACCGACGGGCCGGTGCTTACGTTGCTTACGGAACGGTCTTTTCATGCTATCCACATCTTCACCAACCCGGGCAGCCTTCCCAACGCCCAGCGGCTTCAGAAGGAAATCTCCAGAAGAAAGGGCGATGTCCGCACGCGGATACACAATATCGACTGAACTGGTATAGTCATAGCGGACACCTCGAAAAGAGTGATATAGAGAATAA
>CAZBGE010000007.1:0-44216 GCA_964491435.1 uncultured Smithella sp. | reverse complement strand
CGATTTCCGGCGTATGCCGGTGCTTGCCGACTTTATAGGCTTTAAATCCGCCGTCCACTTCGCAAAAGAGCGAGCCGACAACCGGGTCCCGTCCCGCGCCGCTTACGCCGGAGGCTGAATCCGCGATAATCGTGGAAACCTCCACGAGCTGATTTTTCAACGCGGGCGCCAGTCCCAGAATGATGCTGGTCGGATAACAGCCCGGATTGGCGATCAGCCGGGTTTTTTTGATATCCTGCCGGTAAAGTTCCGGAAGGCCATACACAGCCTGACCGAAAAGATCGGCGCTTTTGTGTCTGGCGTACCATTTTTCATAAGTGGCCTGATCCTTCAGACGGTAGTCGGCGGAAAGGTCGATCACTTTTTTCCCCGCTTTGATAAAGACGGGGGCGATATCCATGGAAACACCATGCGGCAAAGCCAGAAAAACAACTTCACAGATTCCGGCAATCTCTTCCGGTGCAGCATTGGAATATTTCAGGGACGTTAAGCCGGAAAGCGACGGATAAACATCCACCACCGGAACACCATTATAGCGTCTGGACGTAACGGCCGTCAACTCCACATCGGGATGTCTGGATAAAATCCGGATCAGTTCCTGCCCTGTATAACCGCTGGCGCCGAATATTGCTGTTTGAATAGTCATAAAAAACTCCAAAAAAAAGGGAGGCCGGAAAGCCCCCCTGGAATGATTAACGTTTGGAGAATTGGAACTTCTTGCGGGCTCCCGGCTGTCCGTATTTTTTCCTTTCGACAACACGGGCATCACGCGTTAAGAATCCCGCTTTTTTCAGGACAGGCCGCAACTCTGCGTCATACACCTGAAGCACTTTGGAAATGCCATGTTTGACCGCCCCGGCCTGACCGGCAACACCGCCTCCCCTCACATTCACATAAAAATCAAACTGGTCTTTTTTGCCTGTAATTTCCAGAGGCTGCCGAATGATCATTTTTAAGCTGGGACGTGTAAAATATTCCTCATAGTTTCTCTTATTCACCACAATACTGCCGCTGCCTGTTTTCATATAGACGCGGGCAATCGCGCTCTTTCTTTTCCCGGTTGCATAAAAGCGTTGTACAGTCATAATTTCTCCAAAATTAAAAGATAATCAATAATCGCCCAAGCCAGATTAAACTGCTAACGTTTTTGGGCACTGGGCTTCATGTGGATGAGCATTTCCGCTATAAACTTTCAGTTTCTTTAGCATTTTTCTGCCAAGATTATTTTTCGGCAGCATCCCGGCCACAGCCGCGCGAATGAGTTTTTCCGGCTTTTCCGCCAGCATTTTACCGGCTGACGTTTCCTTTAATCCTCCCGGATAACCGGAATAGGAATAATAAATTTTATCGGTAAGCTTCTTGCCGGTCAGCGTAATCCTTTCGGCATTCACCACCACGATAAAATCGCCGGTATCGACATGCGGCGTATAAATCGCCTTATGTTTGCCCCGAAGGCGCAGGGCGATTTCACTGGCCAGCCTTCCCAATACCTTGCCGGACGCATCAACCACATACCAATCTTTTGTTGTTTCTTCTGCCTTCGCTGAGAATGTTTTCATAATAAACCGCCACTTGGTTAAAAATTTAAAGGTGGAAGCTATTCAATTACCGCTGGTTTGTCAAGGAAAATATTTAAACCGCGCAAAGATTTGATTCAGGCAGACATGGCCTGCGGCAACCTCTCTATTTGGCATAATCCACGGGCGCTTGTTTCGATCCGGCGGAGAACAGATCATCACAGGTTGTCCCGATTGAAAAACAATATTTTCTAAAAACCACTTTCGCCAAACAGGTTCTGAAGCTGATCGATTAATTCATGCCGGGTCAAATCATATTGGATCGGCGTAATCGTAATGTAGCCCCGCGACAAGGCGCCGATATCCGTCTGCGGATTTTTGTCGGCAGTCAGAGTTTCCGCAGATATCCAATAGTATACATTGTCCCGCGGATCGGTCCGTTTCTCAAATGTTTCCAAAAGATTGCTCCGCCCCTGCCTAACCACGGCAACACCCTTAATTTTATCCTCCGGCAGACAGGGAATATTCACATTGAGAGCGCATCCCTGCAATAATTTACCTTTTTCAAACCAGCGGACCATCCTGCCGGCAAAACGGGCGGCGAAATTAAAATCAGACTCCTGATGTGTATCGAGAGACACAGCCATGGACGAAACGCCCATCATGGCTGCTTCCGTCGCGGCCGAAACCGTTCCGGAATAAATCACATTATTCCCGCAGTTCGCCCCCCGGTTAATGCCGGAGATCACCAAATCCGGCCTCTGTCCCGCCAGTTCCTTGATGCCGATTTTTACGCAGTCCGCCGGCGTTCCGTAAACGGCATATCCCAAAAAATTACCGCTTTTTGCCGCTTTCCGGACCATTAGAGGCCGGAAAAGCGTGATGGCGTGGCCCACCGCACTTTGTTCAATTTCCGGAGCTACAATCAGACAATCATTTTCTTTAGACAATGCTTCATAAAGCGCACTCAACCCTCGCGCATAAATTCCGTCATCATTCGTTAATAAAATTCTCATCTCCTCACCCGCAGATTTCAGCCTATTACCTGACCTGCTCGACTTTTCCGTTTTGAATTCTCAAAATAAATGCATCCTTTTGCGATACCCTGGCGCCGCCGAAAGAGATACGGCCCGTCGCCCCTCGAAAGCGTTCAACGGCCAGCAGGGCCAGCAGAAAATCAACGCGCGTTTTTGTTTGCCGGTCTTCCAGAATACCCAGGACCATTTCCATTGTATCATAAGAGAGGGCGTCAATATTGCCGGGCTCACGGCTATATGCTGAATAATAGGCGTCCACAAAATCATTGGTTTCCGGCAGGAAACCGTTCACAAAAAAACTGTCCGCGAAAACAGCGCCTTCCAGATATTCACCTTCTTTTTTCAGCAAATCAGGCAAATGCCATAAACTGGTTCCCAATAATTTCATTCCCCTGACATCATAATAAGCGAGCTGGGAAGCAATCATCTTAACCCTCGGGGGTGAATCAGGAATAAACAATGCTTCAAAATCCAGCGACAACCAGCTTTGCGTGTTTTCAGCCGAGACATGCGCCTTATCCGGTTTGCCAACCTTATTTCCGATAAGTTTCTGAATCTGTTCTGTGAAATCCGTCTGTGTGATACTGTAGGGAATGGCTTTCATCACCTTGCCGCCAATTTTTTGAACTTCACGCCGGAAAAGACGAAGCATTTCTTCTCCATAATCATCCTGCGGATAAAGAATGGAAAAAAAACCAATATTTAATGTATTTTGAGCGTATTTCGCTATGGATTCGACTTGTTGCGCCGCCGTTAAAAAATGCTGAAATACGTAATCGCCCGTGTCCGTTACCCCTTCCTTGGAGGCGATTAATATTAAAGGGACTTTCCGTTTTTGAGCCTCTCTGGCAGCTTCTGTCGCCTCCGCCGTGCCGGAAATGGCGATAATCGCCATGACATTTGCCGTATCCGCTAAATAGGTTATGGCTTCTTTCGTTTTCGCCGAAGTATCTCCGGAATCGGCGACAATGATTTTCCAGGGAGAGGGAGAACGTTGATTGAATAGCTCGGCAGACAGCAGGACCGCGTCAAGCGCCCTGTTTCCCGCATCCGCAAAGCGCCCGGTCAGAGGAAAAGCGCAACCGACAGCATTGCGATTGAGCGGAAGGGAAGATGGGGCGACAACAGACAAAGGAAGTTTTAAGGGAACCGCCTGCGGCGTTTTGACTTCTCTCGACGGCAAAGGTTTTGCAGCCGTTATGCTTTCAGGCGCCGCCGCGTTTCCCTGTGCAAAACACATAAAGAAAACAAACAGAAATAAAACGGGCATGGCCGCCGGCAACGGATTTTTTTTCATTTTGCATCCTTGATAATTGTCAACATATAATTGCGGACATTCCGCGCTAGATCGGGCTTGTCAATCAAAACGGATATTTCGTTATTGTGTTTAAGGCCCGAAGACGTAAAATTATGACTCCCGATAAACACCAGACGTTCATCCACGACAACCAATTTCGTATGGGTTGTTTTCACAGGCGAATCCAGATAAACGATTACGCCTTTTTCTTCCAGCAAGGCTTTTGTTTTAATATTTTGCCTGGTCAAACTATCATTGCGATTTCCGGAATCCTCCAGAATCACTTTCACCTGCACCCCTCTTTGCACAGCCCGTCCCAAATGCTCCAAAAGTACGTCTGGATAGCTACCGGGATGGACGCCGGCCTTGAAGGAAAAAACAGCAATGAAAATTTCATTTTTTGCATTGTCCACCGTTTGCAGCAGAACAGGGAAAAACTCTTTATTCATCAGTGGCTCTATAAAACAGGATCCAGAACTGGCGGCGGACTTCCCGCCTGCGGCTTCATCTGAAAACCAGATTTCTCCCGCAAGCAAAACCGCACAGATTGTGATTAAAACCCTTGCTTTCAAATTCATTTTCTTCATAAGCGCCCTGCTTTTACTGCATTCTGTATAACATTTTCCAGCTCCGGTTGATATAAAAAAGGCCTAAAACGCAAGCTGCCGGTTTTGGACGTTGCATAAGCATGTTTCTGACGCATTCCTCACGCATCGTTTAATTGATTGCCCGGTTTCAGCCACCGGTAGATAGTTGTTTGCAGCTCACCGGCCAAAACAATGTTAAAAAATGACGCCGTGGAAAAGAATGAAGGGCCAAAATATCGAAAAATCGTTTTTTTGAGCGGACTCATGTGGTTCTGTTCATGACGGATTATAAACAGCAAATGCCTGTCAGTTTGAGCGCCGACAGGCATTTGCATAAGAAGCGTCTTGGATATGGGTTTACTTTTTCACTTCTTCAAAATCCGCATCCACAACATCGTCATCCTTCTTGCCGGATGACTGCTCCGCGCCTGATGTTCCTGCTCCGCCTGCGGCGCCCGGTCCGCCGGCCGTCTTGGCGTACATGGCTTCCGCCAGTTTATGCGACACATTCATCAGCTCGTCCTGAGATTTCTTGATCGCTTCAACGTCATCTCCTTCCAGCGCTTTTTTCACTTTGGCGATGGCATCTTCGATTTTCGCTTTTTCCGCGCCATCCACCTTGTCGCCGAATTCCTTAATGTTCTTTTCAACGGAATACACCAGAGAATCAGCGTGGTTTCTGGCCTCGATCAACTCCTTGCGACGCTTGTCTTCTTCCGCGTGCATTTCCGCTTCCTTGACCAGCTTTTCAATTTCGGACTCGGAAAGTCCGCTGGAGGCGGTGATTTTAATGCTCTGTTCCTTGCCTGTCCCAAGGTCTTTGGCGTTCACATGAACAATGCCGTTGGCATCAATGTCAAAGGTCACTTCAATCTGCGGTACGCCGCGCGGCGCCGGCGGAATGCCGACCAGCTCAAAGCGTCCCAGTGTCCGGTTATCCGCGGCCATCTGGCGTTCCCCCTGCAGAACATGGATGCTCACAGCAGGCTGATTATCGGCCGCTGTCGAGAAAATCTGACTTTTCTTACTGGGAATCGTCGTGTTTTTCTCGATAAGACGGGTCATCACGCCACCCAGCGTCTCAATGCCCAGTGAAAGCGGCGTCACATCAAGCAACAGAACATCTTTGACGTCGCCCGCCAGCACGCCGCCCTGAATCGACGCGCCAACCGCCACCACTTCATCCGGGTTGACGCCCCGATGCGGTTCCCTGCCGAAAAGCTCCTTCACTTTCTGCTGAACTCGCGGCATGCGGGTCATACCGCCAACCAGGATTACTTCATCAATATCCTTGGTTGAAAGATTTGCGTCTCTCAGCGCGGTCTGACAGGGACCAACCACTTTGTCGATCAAATCTTCCACCAGCGATTCCAGTTTGGCGCGCGTCAGCTTCATATTCAGGTGCTTGGGCCCCGAGGCATCAGCCGTGATAAACGGCAGGTTGATATCCGTCTCCATAGTCGTGGAAAGTTCCATCTTCGCCTTTTCCGCCGCTTCCTTCAGGCGCTGCAGCGCCATTTTATCGACGCGCAGGTCAATGCCTTGGTCTTTCTTGAATTCGGCGACCAGATGATCCATCACGCGCTGGTCAAAATCTTCACCGCCCAGGTGCGTATCGCCGTTGGTTGATTTTACTTCAAAAACACCGTCACCCAGTTCCAGGATGGAAATATCAAAAGTGCCCCCGCCAAGATCGAATACGGCGATTTTTTCATCCTTCTTTTTATCCAGACCGTAAGCCAGCGCCGCCGCAGTAGGTTCATTGATGATGCGCAAAACATTCAGGCCGGCAATCTTACCAGCATCTTTGGTCGCCTGGCGCTGTGAATCGTTAAAGTAGGCCGGAACCGTAATCACGGCATCCGTTATTTTTTCACCCAAATAGTCTTCCGCAGTCTGTTTCATCTTCGTCAGAATCATCGCGGAAATTTCCGCGGGAGAATAATTTTTGCTTCTCACGGTCACCTGCGCATCTCCGTTAGGCGCTTCGGTGATTTTGTATGCGGAGATCTTCACGTCATACTGAATTTCCTTGGAATTGTATTTTCTGCCAATCATTCTCTTGACGGCGTAAACGGTATTTTCCGAATTGGTAATCGCCTGCCTTTTAGCCACCTGACCCACCAGGCGCTCACCGTTTTCCGTAATGGCGACAACAGACGGCGTGGTGCGGTTGCCTTCCTGATTGGCGATAACCACCGGGTCGCCGCCTTCCATAACCGCCACGCACGAGTTGGTTGTTCCTAAATCTATTCCGATAATTTTTCCCATCTTTATTCCTCCTTATTCTCCATTGGCCTCATTTATTTCGCATTCAATATTTTCTTTAGACTTTTTGCAGACACAGACTCTCGACGGCCGAACCAGCCTGCCGTTGAGCAAATAACCTTTTTCCATTTCACTGACCACCTGATTTTCCTGATGGTCCGCGCTATCCATTTGCATCAGCGCCTCGTGAAAATTAGGATCAAAATCCATTCCCACGCTTTCAATTCTCTCTACGCCATGCTTTTTCAGGCAGCACAAAAGCTGTTCCTGAATCAGTGCAATCCCATTTTTGAAGGCCTGCGCATCGCTTGCGTCCTTGTGTTCAAGCGCGCGATCCAAACTGTCCATAAAAGGCAAAATATCCTTGATTAAATCCTCTTTGCCATATTTAATAATATCCGCTCTGTCCCTTGCCGCCCGTTTTTTGTAGTTATCCAGTTCGGCCGCAGCCCGCAGATAACGCTCGTAATTATCCTGGGCTTCTTTTTCTTTTGCCGCCAGCGCTTCCGTCAAATCAGTTAATTCATTTTTTTCCGGGATAGCTGCTTCCTCTCGTGGTTCATCTTCTTTAGAATCATTGAGCTTTATTTTTTTTTCAGCATGATCTTTTTTCGTTTTCACACCCGTACCTGCCACTGTGTTTATTTTAAATCCGGTTTCTGGAATAATTTGATATCCACCAGTTCGCAAATCGCATGACCTGCCGTAATATGAGTTTCTTGAATGCGGGCCGTGTTCTTCGATGCTACATTCAGCGACAAGTCGGCTATCTGGGCAATCGGACCGCCCTCCTTGCCGGTTAAGGCCAGTGTAAGCAATCCCATCTTTTTGGCCATCTCCAGCCCCTTGAACACATTAGGCGAATTGCCACTGGTGCTGATCCCCCAAGCCACATCACCTTCCTGACCCAGCGCCCGGATCTGCTTGGCGAATATTTCCGAGAAATCATAATCGTTACCTATAGAAGTAATAACAGACGTATCCGTTGTCAATGCTATTGCCGGCAGCGGCGGCCTCTCAATGATAAAGCGGTTAACAAACTCCGCGGCAATGTGTTGCGCATCTGCGGCGGAGCCACCATTACCGAAAATCATAATTTTATTGCCGGCTTTTAGCGCAGCCGTCAAAACTTCAATAACGTTAACAAGTTTTCCTAGATTGTCATTAAGAAAAGCCTCCTTGACGCGGCAACTTTCCTTAAATACTTTAACCACATGATCTTTCATGATAATGTTCCCTTAGTTCCTTTTAAAAACCACTGCTTAAAACGCGCCTAATATAAGAATGGGGAGAGGACGTGTCAAGGGCGGAGGGCCGATTTTTGTTCTCTCTTTCCCTTGCATTACCTTCTGTTGAAATCAAGACAAAGGATAGAAACAACCTCTCTTGACATAATAATTTTCGTTCATATATTTAGGGTGCAAAAGCAAAATAAACAATAAGAGCAAACGTTTACAAGAATATTATTTTGTAAAAGGAGGAAAGTTTATGTTCAATCCAAGTTTATGGAGAGTTAGAAGGTTTTCCGACACAATGCCGGAAATGTTAAACCTGCAGCGGGAAATGAACCGGCTTTTTTCCAGCATTGGACAAAGATCGCCACAGGATTATCCCACGGTAAATATCTGGGAAAAGAACGGAACCGCCGTCGTTACCGCAGAACTTCCAGGAATCGATCCGGAAAAAATGGACATTTCCGTATTTGGAGACACCTTAAGTATTGCCGGCTCCGCCTTACAGGAAACTTTTGCTGAAGGCGAAACCTATTTGCGTCAGGAAAGAGTCCTCGGAAATTTCAAACGGAATATCCAGTTGCCCTTTCAGGTCGATGCTCAGGGGGTGGAGGCAGGATACGAAAAGGGCGTGTTAATGATCACGCTGCCCAGGGTGAGAGAAGATTTGCCCAAGAAAATCAAGATTAAATAGACGGAAAGGAGGCGCAATCTCATGGAAGAAAAAGATATCAAGAAAACGGAAAACGTGTCGGCCACGGAACGTATCCGCAACGTCAAAACATTCACGCCACGCGTCGATATCTATGAAAATAAGGAGTCCCTATTTTTGCTGGCCGATATGCCGGGAGTTGATGAAAAAACGGTGGATATTGAATTGGAAAAAAATGTTTTGACTATTACCGGACGCGTGGAAAACGGCCGGATCAAGGATGCAACGATGATGTATTCGGAATATGAAATCGGCGATTATGAAAGGGTATTTACACTATCGGATGAAATCGACCGCGACAAAATTGTCGCAACGGTCAACAACGGCGTGTTAAGATTGGAATTGCCAAAAGCGGAAAAAGTAAAACCGAAAAAGATAGCAATTAAGGCGGCTTAATAGGCTGAAGGTTCGATGTGTTCTCCGCCAGCGACGGTGGTGGACAAGCAAGAGGCTCTATAGCTTAAGGTTCAACAATATATGAGCTATGAACTACAAGCTACAAGCTACGAACCGCAAATAACGAGAGAGGAGGATATGATTATGAAAATTAAAAATCTATTGCCGACGGTAGCAAGGCCTGCGGGAAGAGATGATGATCACCCCTTCTATTCCTTGCAGCGTCAGATGAATAGTTTGTTTGATGATTTTTTCTCCGGATTTGACGTGGCGCCACGCGCGCTGGCGACGGGCGGGTTCGGCGCTTTTTCACCATCCATCGATGTCAAGGAAAGCGACAAGGATTTCACCATTCGCGCGGAGCTTCCCGGTGTGGATGAAAAAGATATTGAAGTCAGCGTGACCAGTGACGGCGTGACGATTAAAGGGGAAAAGAAGGAAGATAAGGAAGATAAGGGGAAAAATTATTACTATATGGAACGGTCCTATGGATCTTTCAACCGCATGATTCCTCTGGCCGTGGAAACGGAGGCCGATAAGGCGTCAGCAAGCTTCAAAAACGGCGTCCTGAACATCATTATTCCCAAAAGCGCTTCGTCCAAGGCCAAAGGAACTAAAATCCCCATAAAAGCAACGTAAGCTTGAAACAAACCCGACTTCCTTCCTGTGAAAGGCGGGAGGCTGTTTGACAAAATGCCAGCCGCCGGAACAAGGGATGGCAACCCCTTATTCCGGCGGTCTGAACATTCGTCGCACCTGACGTCATCTCCTTCATTATCATGTTGCATTCACCTGTTTTCCCTGCTAAAGCCGCATCAGTAAAAACAGTCAGGAACAATTCTTATGGGAAAACCGGCCCCTGAAAAATATCCTCAGGTAAAAACGATCACTGACCAGGAACGCATTCGCATGGTAAAAGAAATCTTTTCCACCATTACCGGCAAATATGATTTTTTAAACCGGTTTTTGAGTCTGCGGCGTGATGTTTACTGGCGGAAATTTACGGCCGAAAAAATGCAGTTTCCCCAAACCAACCGCTATCTTGATGTCGCCTGCGGCACGGGCGATCTGTCTGTTGCGGCGGCCATAAAGCACCCGAAAATCAAGGTGACCGGGCTTGATTTCGTACCGGAAATGGTCGCAGCGGCAAAAAGCAAGGTTCAAAATAAAAACCTGAACGACAGAATTACGCTCATGCAGGGTGATGCGCTTCAGCTTCCATTTGAGGATGACAGCTTCGACGTCACTGGCATCGCCTTCGGCATCCGCAACATTCCCGACCGGAAGCGCGCACTTTCTGAAATGCTGCGCGTCACCGTTCCGGGCGGACAAGTGATGATTCTGGAAATGACATTTGTTCAGAACCGGTTTTTTAAAATGATTTACTATGTCTATTTGAATTACCTTCTGCCCGCATTTGCAAAGCTGTTTTCTAAAAATCCCGCCGCATATTATTACTTGGCCGACTCCATTATGAACTTCCCCCCCCCCGATGAATTCGCCAAGATCATGGAAGGAGCGGGCATGGTCAACGTGGAAAAATATCCTCTGACTTTCGGCATTACATGGCTGCATGTGGGAGAAAAAAGGTCATAGCTCGTAGCTTAAAGCTCAGCGGCAAGCCAATTAATCCTTCTTTTTTTGAGTTCCGTCAATTTGCTCTTATTCCAGCCCGAAATTTTACTGTAATATTTGGTAAGCCTTGCCATACCTTCAACATCCTCTGAACCGCAATAAAGACATTTTTCGTTCAGTCCGCGAGCGGTTTTCCCGCAGGCCAGGCAGGAGGTAAACTCAGGGGTAAAGTCAACCCGGCGATTGGAGGATTTTTCAAAAACCAGACGCACAAACCGGCTCAGTGTTTCCGGTTTGGGATTGGCGTCGCCAAGCTGCAAATGAGTAATAACCTCTCCCGCAAGAAATTGATGGAATGTTCCCTCCTCGATAACTTTTTGCGCGGACGTAATATCAGCGGCGGCATTGAGATGCGTCGAATTCGTATAATAGACGGCTCCTTCGGCGATATCACCCTGAACAAAACGGCCGGCGGCGGGCGAATGATATTTCAGGTCAAGCCTAGCAAAGCGATACGCCGTGGTCTCCGCCGGCGACTGCTCGAGGACAAATTTCATCCCCAGCTCCGCGCTTAACCTTCCAGCTTCCTGCTGCATAAAGGCGACCGTCTTCAGGCCGAAAGCCATGGCCTCTTGAGACTGGTGCAGCTCGCCGCCCTGAAAGATTCCGGCAAGTTCGTTGAGTCCAACAAGTCCGATGATATAATAAGCCCGTTCCATTCTGAAAAAAGGATGTCCGTCAATGTTTAGCGCCAGTAACGCCAGCGGTCCCCGATCCGCGTAAGATAGCAACTTTTCCAGAAAATCTTTCTTTTGAACATGCGCGCGGGCGGCCATCCGCATTAATTCCTTCAAGTGCATAAAGAGCTTTTCCTCATCGCGCTGTGCCTTATACCCCAGGCGCGGCAGATTCAAGGTCACGCTTTGCACGGCAGCCTGGCGTGTGCTCCAAGGTTTGTCTGTTTTTTCCCCGGCAGACGCCGCAGGCGGAAAAACACTATTAAGGGAGCCGGGAGCCGGCAAGTCGGCGCATCGGTCAAATACAAAACAGGTGTTACCACGGCTGCCAGCCACGTCGCAGGCTTGGGTAAGCAAATGATCAGCGCCTGGTTCGCTCCAGAATTCCTCCGTGATATGAAGAAGCGGCCGGGGCAATATGAAGGGCCTGCCGGTCGCATCGCCTTCCTTAAAGACCTCAAAAATCGCGTGGACAAAGCGCTGCGCTTCCTGCTTATAATCGCGATAGGTTTTGCCGGTTGGCCTTCCCCCTGGTCCGATGGCGGAAAGGCCGGACCAGGCCGCCGGTATGTCATAATAAAGGTGAATGTCGGTATAAAGCGCTTGCCCGCCGCGTGTGGCGGACAATTGCGAAAATTCATAAATGAGCATTTGCGCAAACTGGCGAATTTCCCTGTCGCTCTTGCCGCACAAATACGGCGCAAAAGAAATGTTGAGCGCATCCCAAATGATTGTGCCGGTAAAGTGACCCTGCAGGAGGGCGCTGATCCGCACCATATGCGCAAGCAGCACTTCCGCATGCTTGGCGGGCATCGCGGAATTAATGGCATGTGGCAGTTTCAATCCGAAAAGTTTCAGCCATTCAAGCGACTGGCAACACGTGTAGGGCCGATCGATATAACCAAGCCCGTGAATGTGCAGGTCACCCGTCGTGTGCGCCCTTCCGATATCCATGGAGAAAACGTCGTAGAGCGAAAATTCCTTCTTAATGCCTTCGGCAAAGATGAGATTAGTGCCTTCGGGGGAATGAGGCGTGTTGGCGTTTTCCTTGTTTTGGTGCAGAATGAGATCGCGGACATCATAGAGGGGAAATCCCAGGCGGCCATGCAGCCTTCGTTCCTTTTCCAAGCCGCGTTCGATGAGACTGGCATTGACCAGTTCACGGACAAGCGACGTTGTCAGAAGGCCGATGCCGGAGGCGACAATCTGCTTTTCCACATCCATGGAAATTTCCGCCGCCAGCAGATAATCAATACCCGCCTCGCGCAAAAGCGCGTCTACAATGCGCTGGCGGTTCCACGGCGCAATCTCCTCGTCGGATGTACGTATAAACAATGTTAAATCTGTGGTTTCGGAAGGAGCATCCATATTACACGTTTGTCGGAATGGTTTTTTCGATATTGCCCAGCGCCGTTTCCGCCGCCTTCGCCAGTTCTTCGTCATGGTTATGATTGAGCGCAAACACCCGGAAATGCCGGACGCGAGCGGGAATAAAACGGTAAATCTCCCCAAGCGGTTCCGGAGATGTCTGTCCGGTCACCGGATTAAAAATATTGATCTGTTTGCCCGGTTCGGCCATCGGATTCAGAGGGCGCGGATCCTGTGTGGCGACATCCACCCGGAAAGGCAGTTTTTGAAGTTTTACGGGCAAATGGCTTTTGATTTTCGCCTCGTAATTTTGTGCACCGGGAAATTCCGTTCCTCGTTGAATCTGGTCAACAGAGATTTCAGCGACAAAAGCCATTTTCCATTTCAGTTCACGGGAATGTATTTTTTGCCACTCCAGCGCCAACTGCCGTTTTCGCTTATCTTTGACGGAAAGCCACTTCCGAACTTCGCTGAACAAAGACCACTCGTCACATTGCAGATAGGCATCGAGATTTTTTACCGGACTGTCCGGATACATTAATCCCAGAGTATCAGAGAAAATTTCCCGCAAATGCAGATCCAGCGCGCGCGTTGTTCGGTGAAAATAGACATTGCTGTAAAGATTGAGACGCGCGTTCAGAAAACGCCGCAGCGCTGAAATGCCGGATTGATGCAGAGCCAGGCCATTTTGCGTAAAAAAAGTATAGTAACGCAGACGATCCACATCAACCATATCCAGAGAGAATCCGGTCATATAGGCGTCGCGCTGAACATAATCGAGATTATCGACCGTGTAGATGCCGGAAAAGAGCTGACGAAGCCATTGCAGCCAGCGCGGCTGCCTGTTCTCGCCTTGTGCATCGGGCATTTTGATGAGGTAAGCCACCTGCCGCGGATCTAAAGTCTCCCCGCGGGCAAAATATCCCGAAGGACCTCGGGAAATGC
Organism: uncultured Smithella sp.; assembly: GCA_964491435.1. Taxonomy (GTDB): domain Bacteria; phylum Desulfobacterota; class Syntrophia; order Syntrophales; family Smithellaceae; genus UBA8904. The sequence continues at coordinate 30,545 of CAZBGE010000007.1, read as the reverse complement.
ATGAAATGACGGATCCCAGCTTTTTGATAATGATTTGCCGGCCGATATCTTCATGGGTCAGCTCCCATTGACTCAGGTAATGTTCGTCAAAGAAATGACCGAAAGGGCCGTGGCCGACATCGTGAAGCAACCCTGCCAGACGGAGCAATTCCTCTATATAATTTAGCGATGGCGTGTCCTTGCAGACATTCCTGAGGCTGGGGTACAAATGACGGGCGAATTCTCCCGCGACATGCATGGTTCCCAAGGAGTGCTGAAAACGGGTATGCTCCGCCGCCGGATAAACCCAGCGGGCGCTTTGCAGCTGGTAAATACGCCGGAGACGCTGCATCCAGGGAGAGTCAAGAATGTCCTTTTCCGTTTTTTCCAACAGGTCATGTCCGGCGGGCACTGTGAAGCAGGCATACGAATGAATTGGATCGGCGATCAGGGCCATTCCGGCATAGAGATTATCGGGGAAATTTTTCTTTTTCATGGCCGCACATTTACAATATTACGCCTAAAATATCAAACTCATTGATTGATGTCTTCACTTTGACGGCATACAATTTGAGGAATTGCCTGTTCGGTCGCTCGGCATGGAGGCGTTTATCTCCAATTGCCGGGGAAATAATTCCCTCTTTTTCCCCCGGCCATTAAAAATGGGCAAACAACCGAAAAAATCACAAATCATTACAAATAAATGTGTATTCGTATCTAAATGCGGGCGTTGGTACGATCGTTGCTTATACTGAAAATTGTGAGATTGCTATTTAATAAAAAATATTGTAAGCCTTTTTACAATTGAAAAAGCACATAAGGGAGAAACCGGCATTCTTATACTGCAAAGCGAAGTATATGATGCCTTTCTGGAGGCGGGTTTCCTTAAAATATTTAAGGAATGAATCAAAAAACTATTAAAGGGAGGATTTTTAGATGAAGCGTTTAGCATTGTTTGCGGTAGCGGTAATTTTCACGTTCAGCACTATGGCGATAGCGGCTGACGAGAAGGCGTCGGCAAAACCAGAAAAAGCAGCTAAAGCATCCGTCTCGGAACTGGATGCGGTAAAATCTGGCGGCATTAAAATATCCGATGAGGATGCAGCCATTATGAAAGAACAGCAGAAAGCAAGACAAGCAAAGAGAGCAAAAGCGAAAGCAGACAAGAAAGCAAAGAAAGCAAAGAAAGCCGCCAAGGAAGCTGAAGACGCAGCGAAAAAAGCTGAAGAAGCAGCTCCCGCTGGAAAATAATTTTCTTGCATCTTATAAAATTCGTAAAAAGGGATGGGATCAAATCCATCCCTTTTTTTGCGGAAATTCCGGAGTCGAAAATCGTCAGAAACGAAAGCAAAAAAGCCCGGCAGGGTTTCCCGCCGGGCTCCGTCTTACCCTTCAGTCTTCAGGACATCAGCCCTTTGCCTAGAAAGTCAGGGATAACTTGTTAATGACCATAAAATCATCATTCAGATCATTATTTGACGATGTTGCGCCTTTATAATAATTGCCGACGATCCAGTAGCCGGCGCCCAGCATGTAGGAAAGATTGTTTGTGATTTTGTAAGTGCCTGTCACATCGATTTCGTAACCGTAGTCTCTTCCTTCCCAACGAGACGCCAAACCGGTTTTGTCGGCATGAGCCCAGGAAACAGACGCTACAATATCAAGTTTGTCAGTCGGCCGGACACCGCCACGGAACTGAGCAAAATAAGCATTGGCCATTTCGCCATATTTTGTCACATTTTGGGGTGATACGCCAGTTTCATAACCATTTAAACCGCCTGCCCAGTAGTTCCGTTCGCTGTTAAACATAATCAGGCAGGGATTCCAGTCCGCGCCGCCGCTGAATGAACCTTCAATTTTGTCGGTTGTATTGGGATCGTCACCGGACATATAAGCCAACGAACCGCCAACATAGAACTTTCCAAGATCAGCTGTCGCATCGATCCATGCGCTAAACATGCTGATATCCACTGAATCGGGCTGGCCCGCAACTTTTCCCTCTTCTTCAAGTTTGGCTTTGCCATATTGGTAAATAACTTCACCCTGAACAAAAACCGGCCCTAACTGAGCCTTAACATAAGGCAAGGCATTGATCACCCATCTTGATTGGGGGGAACTTCCCGGATTAACCGGGTTTACCGGCGCATTCGCTCTTCTCGTTCTGTCATCCACGTATTTAAATAAAATACCAGACTCAATCGTCTTGGTCTGATACTTCGCCAGCAAGTTGTAAAAGTTGCTGTCCAAATCAGATGCCGCTCTCAAGGCCGGAACCGCCGCCGCACGTTTTGCCGTCCAGCTGTTTTCACCTTCCGAATTCTTGCCCATCTGGGCGCCAAGGGACAAATTACCGAATTTTGTCAAATACGTGATCTTGGCATTCGGAGTACTCGTGTCGCCAAACACGGTTCCCCAAGCTGTGTCGTTCATGTAACCAACGCCAAACACGCCGATGGGAGACACGTAGGTCAGATACACCCAGTCAAAAGCAATGTTTTCATTTTCAGCGGTGGTGCCGGCTGACAACGGATCGCGAGTTGTGCCGGGAGACGTTCTGGCAGCGCCCCACGCTCTTTCCATAATGTCCATGCGGGTAATCAGATTCAAGCCCGGAGAAACAACAAAATCCGCACCCAGGCGCAGTCTCTGGAAGTAAAAAGCGGTGCTCGGATTACCGCCTGTTTTGCTCTTTGTAAAGCTTGTTTTGTCCAAGTACATCCCTGCCGCGTAGTATGAGCCGGCAACCTTAACATCAACCGCCATTGCTGACGCGCTGAAGGCAACGATCAACCCCAGTGACAGCAAAACCAACCACAACTTCTTCATTTTTTCCTCCCTATAACCCTAATTAACGAAGTCAAAAAAGTTTCCGCCTTTTCCTCAAAACGGGCATTTCTTGAAAAAGGCCACCTCTCCCTCTGTCTTATCCTCGCGTTAAATAAATCGCACCGCAGGATATATGAAGCGTTACCTAGCACCGGCCTATCAAGCTTGTCAAGATTTTTCTCCCGGCAAGAAAGCAATAAACATATATTTGAAACAATTCAAAATATCAGCAACATAGCATCCGGCCGGCGAACGGAAAACTCGCCCGGTGCGCTATCTTTTCCACCACATTGTCTGTGATAAATTTTACTCTTGCCAATTCGCATTATTTTTTTCCGGCTTGCTCTACCTTCTGGCGTTCCGCAATCTTCTGCTGGCGTTCCGCCGCATACAGCATCACGGTTTCCACGGTTTTTTCCAGCGGGACCATCTTGCCGTCGAATTTCTTTTCCAGCGTAATCGCGTCGAACTTGCACTTGGTGGTGCAGACGCCGCAGCCGAGACAGATATTCCGGTCAATGACACTGACGCCGCAGCCCAGGCAGCGCTCGGTCTCCTTCTTCAACTGCTCCTCGGTGAAGGTGCATCTCTGGTCCTTGAAGCTTGCCTTCGCATCGCCGGGAGTGCGGTTCGGCTTCTGGCGCGGGGTGTGGTCGTAATCCTCCACAACGACATCGCCCTTGTCGAGCATCTTGTAGACGCGGCGGTCACGGCCGATGGTCAGGCTCTGGCCCGGCCATACCTTGCGGTGCAGCGAAATCGCGGCCTGCTTGCCGGCGGCAATCGCGTCGATGGCGAACTTCGGACCGGTGTGAACATCGCCGCCCACGAAAACGTCCGCTTCGCGTGTCTGATAGGTCAGTTCATCAGCTTTTGCGGTGCCGTTGCCGTTGATATCGACACTGAGACCGACCAGCAGATTGCCCCAGACGATGGACTGGCCGATGGAAACAAGAACATAATCGGCTTCAACGGTGACGGTTTTTTTCTCGTTATACTTCGGTGCAAAACGGCCCTCCTTGTCAAATACGGCCGTGCATTTCCTGAATTCCACACCCTTGACCTTGCCGTCCTCCACGATAATGCGCTTCGGACCCCAGCCGTTTTTGATCACAATGCCTTCTTCGACCGCTTCTTCGATTTCATCGGCGGATGCCGGCATTTCTTTTGTGGATTCGAGGCAGTACATGGCCACGGAAGCAGCCTCCGTGCGGACAGCCGCTCTTGCTACGTCTACAGCGACGTTGCCGCCGCCGATGACTAAAACCCTGCCGCTGATTCCGGCGGACTCGCCAAGATTGACTTTCCTGAGGAAATCCACACCGGAAACAACACCCTGCGCGTCCTCGCCTTCAACGCCGAGCTTCCGGCCGCCCTGCGCGCCGATGGCGATATAGAAGGCCTCAAAGCCCTCCGTGCGAAGCTCCGGAACGGTAACGTCCTTACCGACCTCGACGCCGGTTTTGAACTTCACACCCATTTCTTTCAGGATATCGATCTCCGCTTCGATAACATTTTTTTCCAGACGGAAGGAAGGAATGCCCAGTGTCAGCATGCCGCCCGGTTTGTCTTCTTTCTCGAATACCGTCACATCATAGCCGTCTATCGCCAGATAATAGGCGCAGGAAAGACCAGCCGGGCCGGAGCCGATGACGGCGATCTTTTTACCGTAATCGTGCATTTTCTGCGGGATGAAACGCGTCGCGGGCTCAAGTTCCTGATCGGCGATGAATTTTTTGATTTCGTCGATGGCAAGAGGCTGGTCGATGTCGCCCCGGGTGCACTCGAACTCGCAGCGGCGGTTGCAGATGCGTCCGCAGACAGCCGGCAGAGGGTTCTCCTTGCGGATGAGATCCAGCGCATCCCGGTATTTGCCAAGGGCAGCAAGCTTGATATAGCCCTGCACTGCAATGTGCGCGGGGCAGTTGACCTTGCAGGGCGCGGTGCCGGTGGGCGCCACGTTGACCTTGCTGTCGCGGAAATTCGGGTTCCACATCATCTCGCTCCATTCGTGGTCGTCGGGCAGGACGGTTTCCGGCTGTATGATGGGAGTTTTGGAAGCGATCTTCTGACCCAGTTTGACTGCGTTGGCGGGGCAGTATTCGACGCACTGTCCGCAGGCAACGCATTTTTCGTCGTCAATCTTCGCCACGAAATTGGAGCGGGACATGTTGGGTGTGTTGAAGAACTGCGACGTGCGCAGGCCGAAGCAGGAGCAGCGGCAGCAGTTGCAGATGCCGAAAATCTTGTCCGGTCCGTCGACGTTGGTAATCTGATGCACCAGGCCATTGTCCTCCGCCTTTTTGAGGATCTCGAGGCACTCGTCGTAGGTGATTTCGCGCGCCCTGCCGGTCTTCACGGCAAATTCAGCCAGGTCGCCCAGCGCGATGCACATATCCTTTTCCAGATGGCCGCAGCCCTCGCCCATCAGGCGGCGCGTCACACGGCAGGAGCAGTTGCCGACGGCAATCTTGTCGTATTTTTTCAGCCAGAAGGAGAGCTGTTCGTAGGTAGCCGTTTGGGTCTCCGTGGGAATGGCTTGTTCAACGGGAATGACGTGCATGCCCAAACCGCCGCCGCCTACGGGAATCATCGGGGTAATACCCTTCATAGGCTTCAGGGATAATTGCTCGAACGCGCGGGCGATCTGCGGATATTTTTCCACCTGCTTGACATTCATCACCATGAATTCCATGACGCCCGGCACAAAGATGGGCAGCACGTACTCCAGTTCGCCATGCTCGCGTGTCGCTTCCACGACTCCGATGACGCCCAACTCCTCGAGAATCCGCGTTGTCTCCTCAAGGGATTTGCCGCACTTTTCAGAAAGCTTTTCCGGCGTGATGGGTGTGCGGAGCTTCATGTGCAGCGCCACGTCCGCCTGTTCGTCCGTCACCACGCATTCCAGTGCGTAGTATTCCGGATCCTGTTGGGTGAACTCTTTTTTGGAACTGGCGATCTTTTGCGCCAGCGCCACGATTTTTTGTCTTACGGCCATATTTTTTCTCCTTACTCTATTAGCTTTATTCCGGCCAGGCCTTGATCCGGCCATGACACCATTGCGCTCATTTGTCATTTTCCTTACCGCTCTTGGAAAATGATTTCCATCAGTTACGGTCCAAACCAATACTCGTTGAAAGTATTGCAAAGAATTTACAATGTCAATGATAAAGACCGGCGCTGCGGATGCATGCGAAAACCCGTATATAAGGAAAATCATGCGACGCCTCTTCGCCTGATCGGTAAAAAAACGGCAACGTATCTCGAAGGAGGAGCATATCGAGCCCAAGAAATTTTTCTTGCATTGTTTTTAAGGTGTTGTATGATTCGTCCCGTGTCTAGCATCATCAAAATCATTGTGTAATGTTAGCTGGAAGTTGAAAACTTGTATTTTAAAGCCTGATAATCGATTCACTGCAACTTCATGAAACCGGAGATAACCGCCTTCATTATTTGGAGTAAGGATTAAAAAATGAAAAAGCTTGCATATTTCGACACATCTCACGAGATGCCGCTGGAAATTGTCATGGCCGCCGGATTTACCCCGTACAAAATTATGGGGGACGTCCACAAATCCAATGACCCGGCGGATAAATATTTATCCAGCTTTTTCTGTCCCGCCGCGAGAAGCTGGCTTACAGAGGCGCTGGCTCACTCAAAAGATTGGGCCGGGATTGTTTTCGCGCAGGGCTGTAACAATACGAACCGGCACTACGACATCTGGAAGATTCATGTGGAAACGCCTTTCCTGCACTGGTTCGGCGCTCCCATGCTGGACGGCGCCACCGCCAAAAAATTTTACAGGGTTGAACTCCAGAGACTCATCAGCAGCCTTGAAAAGAAATTTTCCACAAAAATCACACCGGAAAAAATCAAAGAGGCAATCGGCAAATCCAATGCGATTAAAAAAAAGCTGCAAAGTCTCTCCGCGCTCAGAGCACAAAAGGACATTCCCAACTGCGATTATCTGAACGTGATCATTAAATACCTGACCTGCCCCGCAGATGAAGTTTCCTTCTGGCTCGACTCGGAGATCTCCCGCTGGAATTCAAAACCGGCATTTCCATCCAGCAAAAAACGATTTCTTTTGACCGGCAGCGACGTCACTTACGCGGGGTGGATGGATACACTGGATGAATGCGGAATCCGGGTTGTCCGCGACGATCTTTCCGTGGGAGAAAGATTATTCGCGACGCTGCTCCCCGACCGGAACGATCCGCTTGATTCTCTCATGGAATATTACATGGGCATTCCCACGCCCGCAACAAGGCCAACCATTCAGAAGCGGCTGGATTATCTGCGTAAAGCTCTTCAGGAGACAAAGATTGATGGAGTTTTTTCGCAAAACCTGAAGTTCTGTGAGCCTTACGCCTATGATTCCGTCCCGGTCAATAACGCACTGAAATCCTATGGCTATCAGGTTATGCACCTGGAAAGGGATTTCTCCCCGGCTGTTGACCAGCAGCTTACGACCAGACTCATGGCCTTTGTTGAAATGATGGATGGAGGGAAGTAATGGATGAAGCAAAAATAACCGGTGATCACGACAAAAGGGTCATGCTGAAAACCCTGCCCCACGCACAGGATCTGAAATGGCCGATGCTGTGGTGGATTGGCATGGAAAAACTGTACAGGAATCTGCCCTGGAAAAAGACAGCGTGGACATGCGCCGCTTTTCCCATCGAGATCATGTGGATCTATGATATTTTCCCGGATCATCCTGAAAATATGGCAACCGTGGCCGCCGCTCGCAAGCAGTCCCTGCGCCTGATCGAACATGCCGAAGGAATGGGTTTTTCCAGGGACCTGTGTTCCTACTGCAAAACCAACATCGGCGCTTACGAAACAAAAATTAAAAAGACGCTGGGGGGAATCAGCAAGCCCGATCTCGTTTTTTGCACAAACGCCATCTGCGATACTCATTGGAAATGGTTTCAGATTATGGCCGACAAGATGAATGTCCCGTTTTTCATGCTGGATATTCCCAAGTGGGTAAGCGGTACGGATGAGAAAACCCTTGAGGGGAATATTGATTATGTGACGGCTCAGCTTTTCGATCTGGTGGCGTTTATTGAAAAGCACACAGGCAAAAAGATGAGTGAGAAAAGAATGAGGAAAGTCTTGGGCAGGTCAATAGAACTGACGGCTCTGTGGCGCGAGATTTATGAACACAGAAAAGCCGTACCGTCGCCATACAGCGGAGCTGAGACATCCGCATCTTTTTTCCCCCTCGTGGTTCTGCCGGGTGTGCAAATCGGAATCAATTTCTTCAAGAAAGTTCTTGCCGACATCAAAGTCCTCACCGCGAAAGGCGAAGGCACCATGCCCCCGGGGAAGGAAAAATACCGGGTGATGTGGGAGGGTATTCCCTTCTGGTACAGAATGAGATTCATGTATGACCTTGCGCAATACGGCGCCGTCATTGCATTCGAGCCTTACACGTTTTCATTTGCTCCCCTCAAGAAAAAATGCCTCACCATGGAAGACACGTTGCGCGATGTCGCCAAAATCGTCATGGACCTGCCTTACGCTTATAATCTGGAGCGGCGGATTGAATATTTTGAAAAATGGATTGACGAATATAAACTTGACGGCGTCATTCTGCACGAGAACATGTCATGCAGGCCCTCCAGCGCCGGGATGGTCGACTTAAAGGAAGCCATCATGAGGGACAAGGGCGTTCCCGTACTGATCCTCCAGGGTGATATGAACGATCCCAGGACTTACTCCGATGAGCAGATGAAAACCAGAATAGAAGCCTTCATTGAACTGATGGAAGCAAACAGGAAGTGAAATGACATCGCTGACGCCAACACCGGGAAATCTGCATCCACCCGGCCATGCCCGCGGTGCAAACGCAAGCGGAGATTTTTCTCCCGGGGCCGATGGATCAGGCAGCAGCGCCCCGACCGCCGGCCGTTAAGTAGCGCCGGCCATGCCCTGTTCCCGAATGATCCACTGCGAGAACATGCGTTTTTCTGGGAAATTCCGTCAAGGCGATGTGCTGCCGGCGGATATTTGATCATTGTGGCGGACAAAAATTGCAATGGAAATTCCGGTGCGTTTCTTATATTCAAGACGCGGCGGTAAAAATAATCGAAACAGACGGATGAACAACCATGAGCCGATACTGGAGTCAAGCGGTCAAGAACATCAGGCCTTATGTTCCCGGCGAACAGCCGAAAGACCGGAAATATATTAAACTCAATACCAATGAAAATCCCTATCCTCCTTCCGCCAGAGCCATTGAAGCCATCCGGCAGGCCGCCGATGAGACACTGCGGCTTTACCCCGATCCGTCGGGCGACACTCTGAGAGACACGATTGCCGGACGCTTCGGACTGAAAAGAGACAATGTTTTTATCGGCAACGGCTCGGACGAGCTCCTGGCGTTTTGTTTCCCGGCCTTTTTTGAGCCAAACGGCCGTCCGGTGCTTTTTGCGGAAATTACCTATAGCTTTTATCCGGTTTACGCTGCGTTCTTTCATGTTCCCTACCGCCTGATTCCGGTGGACAGTGAGTTCAATATACTTATTGACGGTTACTTTCAGGACAATGGCGGAATCATCATCGCCAATCCCAACGCACCCAGCGGCAAGGGCTTTCCCCTGGAAGACATTGAAAGGATCCTGCAACGCAATGAAAACAGTGTGGTGATTCTTGACGAAGCATATATCGATTTCGGCGGCCAGACCGCCGCGAGCCTGATTGGCCGTTATCCGAACCTGCTGATTATCCGGACATTGTCCAAATCCCATTCACTGGCCGGATTGCGGGTGGGATACGCGCTGGGCAGCGCAGAGCTGATCGAAGGCGTTATCCGGGTCAAGGATTCAATCAATTCCTACACGGTGGATCGCCTGGCTCAGGCGGGCGCGCGGGAAGCCATCAAAGACGACGCCTGCTTTCAGGAATCGAGAATAAAAATTATCAGGACACGAGAGCGTGTGTCGGCGGAACTTGAGAAAACCGGTTTCCGCGTGATTCCATCGCAGGCCAATTTCATTTTTATCAGCCACCCGCAATGCTCCGGACGCGACCTGTTTCAAAGGCTGCGGCAAAAAGGCATTCTTGTCCGCTATTTTGACAAACCGAAAATTGACAACTTCCTCCGGGTGACCATTGGAACCGATGAGGAAATGAATAGTTTCCTGGCGGCTGTCGCCGAAATTTGTCGATGAAGGCAGACAGATCAGGCGCTTGTATTTTTCACCGGTTTTCACCGGCAGGAGTTGAACCATTTCAAGTTTTTTTAACAATTAATCCTGTTTCAAGGAGGTAATCATGGATCTTCCCTTGTTTTTGAAAGACATTGAAAGCCTGTCTGATTTGCCGGATGAAGAACTCGCCCTTATCGCCGGGGACGCGCAGCTGATGGATTTTCCGGACGGCAGCGTGATTATCAAACGGGGCGAACTGGGCCGCTTCCTGTGGGTGGTTTATGACGGAGAAGTGGAGGTGATCCGCACGGAGGATGATGGCAGCAAACGGACGGTCGCCAAGCTGGAGAGAAAGCAGGTTTTTGGCGAAATGGCCATCTTGACGGGAGAACCGGCGGTTTTGGATGTCGTCACGTCCGGTGCGGCAAAAATCATTCGCATTCCACGCGAAACGTTTCCTCCCATCATTGCCAGAAATCCCAAAACGCTTGCCAAGATGACCCGATTGGTAACCAAAAGGCTGCTGCGTAACGCGAAGGAAGACTCCCTGGCACGCCTGAAAAACGTGCATAAGGAAAATGAAGATCCTTACGATCTGAACTTTTCTTCCGTCTTCGAGCCGATGAAGATACTGACGGTGAACTGCGGCAGTTCGTCACTCAAATACACACTGTTTGATACAACAAAAACCGGGCCGGTGCTGGAAGGTCTGATTGAAAAAATCGGTTCTGGCGACGCCTCCCATGTCATTCGGACGGAGGAGGATAAGAAAGAGTTTCCGGTGGGCGAAGTTTTGTCCATTGATGACGCATTTGCACGAATGGCGGCCACGGTGACGGACATGGCTTACACGGGCATGGAGGATTTAAGCGAAATCAAGGCGGTTGGGCATCGCGTTGTCCACGGCGGCGCACAGTTTCCCAACTCGGTCATCGTCACCCCGGAAATTTACGCTGCGATTAAGGATCTGTCACCCCTGGCCCCGCTGCACAATCCCTACAATCTGGAGGGGGTCGATTTGATGCGGAAACTTTTGCCCGATGTTCCCCAGATTGCCGTTTTTGACACCTCTTACCATGTGGGCATGCCGGACCATGCGCATGTCTATGCTCTGCCTTTCGCCGTCTGCGAAGAAGAGAAAATCCGGCGCTATGGCTTTCACGGCGCCAGTCACAAGTTTGTTTCGCTTAGCGCCGCGACATTTCTGAAGCGCCGGGTCGGGGAGTTGAAAATGATTTCCTGCCATCTGGGCAGCGGCGCCTCTGTCTGCGCGATTCATAACGGCCGCAGCTTGGATACCAGCATGGGGATGACGCCGCTGGAGGGCCTGGTCATGGGTACGCGGGCGGGCGATGTTGATCCCGGCGTCCTTCTGCATTTGATGCGTCATCGGGACATGACGGCCGACGAAATTGATCAGATGTTGAACAAGCAAAGCGGCCTTCTGGGAATTTCCGGCAAAAGCAACGACATGCGCACGCTTTTAAAGGAGGCGGAAGCAGGAGACTTGCGATGTGAAAAAGCTATCAGCGCTTTCTGCTACCGGATTAAAAAATATATCGGCGCTTACTGGGCGGCCCTGGGCGGCCTGGATGTCCTGATCTTCACCGGCGGGATCGGGGAGAATTCCGCCGACATTCGCGCCCGCATCTGCCAGGGCCTGGAAACGTTCGGCGTTTTTATTTTTGATGATGTTAACGCCAAAATGCAGGCCCGGCGCGGCAGGATTACCGATATTTCCGAGCCTGGCTCCAAAATCCGCATTCTGGTGATTCCCGCGGATGAAGAAAGAATGATCGCCCGGGAAACAGTTCACGCGCTGGGCCGGACAAGAACCAGGGAAGACAGCAAGAAACTCAGCTCGCGCCCGATTGTCATCTCAACGTCGGCCCATCATGTTCATCTTACACAGGAACATTTTGAAATCCTTTTCGGCGCGGGAAAAACCATGACGCCGCGCTCCGAACTGAGTCAGCCCGGCCAGTTTGCCGCTGTTGAAACGGTCAATCTCATCGGCGCGAAAGGTAGAATTGAACGTGTCCGGATCCTGGGACCAGTCCGGAAAGAGTCACAGGTGGAAATATCCCGCACGGAGCAGTTCAAACTGGGCATCGAAGCGCCCATCCGTGATTCCGGTGATACCGAAGGGACGCCGGGCGTTGTCATTGAGGGAGAAGCGGGAACGGTAAAATTGGAAAAGGGCGTCATCTGTGCCAAACGTCACATCCACATGGCTCCGGAAGAGGCTTTGAATCTGGGATTGCGCGACAAAGATGTGGTCATGGTTCGTGTCAAAGGCGTCAGAGAGCTGATTTTTGGCGATGTTCTGGTTCGCGTGGATCCCAATTACCGGCTGGATATGCATCTGGACACGGATGAGGCCAACGCCGCCCAGATTACATCCGGCGCCACCGGCTATATCGAATCCATTCAGCACCGGAAATATATGTAATGACGAAGGAGGGGGCGGCGACTGTATCGATCATAGGATCTCCCATTTGTTGTTCAGCAGACTTGCCCGGTTCTGGTGGCTGGGGGTAAGCGGGGAAAGATGTTTTTCCGCCGGACATTCCTGTCTGAGAATGCCCGGCGGAAAAACTTTATTCATGTTCAGGGTGTTTCAACGGTCAGGGCGATCGCCTGGGTGTATCTGACGACAACCTCGTCTCCCTTCTTAATCTGTTTGAATTTTTTCACTTCTTTTCCAACTTTCACGGTTTTGGTTTTTCCTTCCGGAAGCTGGAGTTTCAGGGTGCGTTTCGCATAGTTGGCGGACAGCACCTTAGCAGTCACTTCCACGGTATCAACCGCAACAGCGCCTGGTTTGTAGCCGCTGGGCGCCAGTTCCACCGTTGCTGTCTCGGCAGCAGCCGGCTTGGCGCTGGATTTTTCGACAAATACGGCAATGGATTCAACATACCTGGCTTTGATCTGATCATTTTCCTTAATCTGATCAAAATTCTTCACTGCTTCGCCAAGCACCACGTCAAAAACGTTGCCGCGAGGCCCCTTGATCGTCACCGTGCGGCTTGCCTTATCCACTTTAAGAACCGTTGCCGTAACGGAAACCGCATCAACCGCGATCCCGCCCGGTTTAGCCTTGCCTTTTTCCTGTGCGACGGCAAATGTTGCTAATGATAAAAAGACAACCAATACAATTCCCCAAAAACCAACCTTTTTCATAATACCTCCTCCATTAAAATTGTTAATGTCAACTTTTTTCACCGGCGACAACCGGAACATCCATGGCGACGAACGTAATCTTGCATGATTCTCGTTTTTTGGCAATGCAAAAGCTTACTTTGCGCCGCGCTGGCTGCCGAAAAACATGCGGATGAACTTGTCTTTGCCGATAACGCGGATCAGTTCCCGGAGGGCGCAGAAGATAAATAAGAGCACGGTCATCCACATCTGAATCAAAAAGAACCTGCGCCATTCAATTTCACTCACCATATGCCGGAGAGCTTCCCGGAAGCTTTCCTGTTCAAAGGCAAGCGGGATGATTTGCGTCAGGTAGTGAACAAGGAGCGCTGCGATAACATAAATAAAGCACTTCCAGATTGTGTTATAGATCAGCGGCCGGCCTGGAAACCGGTTTACAAAAGGCGTCTTATCAACGATCAGCACCACTTTTCCAACCAGCAGTCCCCCGACGATCGCCGCGCCGAATCCGGTCCAAGGAATGCCATACTGGTGCATAATCAGCCGTGTGGTGGTCAGAATGAGGCCGAAGGAAATGGTGAAGAATATCGTCGGCGGCAGAATTTCCAGAAACGCGTGTTTGACTTTTTCCAGTAATTTCATACGCTGCCTCTCTTATCTCTTATGCTATTGAATAAAATCACCATGCAGAAGTTGTTTTTTCAGGATGAAGCGTCCGTTGTCATCCACGTAGTACACGGCATAGAGGTCATTGACCACATCGCCCCAGACATTGAAAAAAAACTCGCCGGTGAGACCGGATTTATTGAAATACTTTGTGTGTAAATAGTCGGATACGGCCTGCGCTCCGGTTGTTTGAACTTGCATCACGCTTTGCGTAAAAGCCAGAAAGGCATTGCCGGCCAGAAGGGGATAAATGGATGATGGCTTTTGATGATAGGCGCTTTGGAACCGGTTGAGAAACGCTTTCGCTTGCGGTGACTCGAGATGTTCGGGATTCGGAGGGCTAAGAAAATGGAAACCGGCGGCCGCCTTTTGACCGGCCTTTTTGACCAGCTCCGGATTATTGACGCCGTCTCCTCCCATCAGGGGAATTTTCCACTGGAGCCGTTGCCTTGCCTGAAGAAGCCTGGCTGCTTCCGGATAGTAGCCGGCAAAAAAGATCATGTCCGGGACCGTCGCCCTGATCTTTTCCAGAGTATCTGAATAATCGGTCAGGCCGGGCGTGAGCGAGCCGAAATAGACAGTGTTGAGCATCCAGGTGTGCAACTGGTTGTCAATGGACTCGGCCAAGCTCTTTCCGTAGAGGCTTTGATCATGCAGAAGAGCGACCTTTTTGAAGTTCAGCTTCCGGAGGATTCTGACGAAAGCCTTTGCTTGCTCTTCATCGCGGGAACAGGTCCGGAAAAAGTACGGCAACCCCTTCTGAGTCAGCGATACGGCTGTTGAACCGTAAGAGATCTGAATGACTCCGCCATCATTCAGGACATCCTGAACTGCTTCTGTCATGCCCGAAGTGTGCGGGCCGATGACAGCAACCACTCCCTGCCGCATAAGCCTTTTTGCCGCCTCCTGGGCAGCCTGGATATTGTCTCCTTCATGTTCGAAGACCAGCTCGACTTTTTGTCCCAGCAGACCTCCCCCCCCATTGATGTCTGCAGTCAGAATGGTCAGAACCTGTCTGGACTCCGTTCCCACGTTGGCGAAACGGTCCGTCAGGGGGCCGAGAAAACCAATTTTGACCGGCTGGGCCGCCCAGGCCGGACAGGCGAAGAATATCAGACACAGCAGCGAAAATATTTTTTTCAACGTTGCGCTCCTTCCTTGTCACCGTTGCGCCATTACGGTTCGACGGTTTTCAGTATATCGTTAAAGACATTTCTCACGGCTTTGTCATTGAGGATGCCCACGTGGGTGGCGTCGAAACCGTAAGTTCTGACAGCCTTCATATAAACGCGGCTGTCCAGTTGACTGCGCAAGGTAATGGTTCCGTCGCTGCTGACGCCCGACCTGTTGCGGTAACCGAAAAACATATAGAAGGGAATATCTTTCGGCAGTTCGCTCTGATAGATATTCTTCAGAAAATCGCTGTCGGCGGCGACATCAATCCAGCACGGAACCATGGCCGGAGCTGTTTTAACACCTTCACGGGCTTCCTCGATCCCCCCATAGGGCGATGATAGAGAAATATACATTTTCAGGTAAGGGGGGGCGCCATTCCGGCATAACCGGTCGATGGCCGCACGCGCCACAAGCCCTCCCATGCTGTGCGCCACAATGACAAGGCTGGAAATGCCGTAGCCGGGCGTTTTGTCAAGGAGGATGATAGAGCGCGCCAGGGTGCTGCCTAATTTTTTCAAAGGCAATCCTGAAGGATAATAATAAAACCAGGGCTGAAATTTCGTCCGGTCGAGTCCATCGACGAGAAATTTCCAGTCCTGCGGTGTTCCTTCAACGCCGTGGACAAACATGATCAGGGTTTTCTTCCGGTCATAGTCCTCCAGCTGAAAGAAGGGGCCCTGGGTATGGGTAAGAAACTCCATTGGCCGGTAAAGTCCCATAGTTCCATAGCGTGGAGAAAAGAAATCATCGTCGAGCGGCAAATACTTGTCTTTTCGTATCCCGCTCGCGAAATTGATCGGCAGATCCGCTGTCCGGGGATAGTCAAGATCCAGACTGATTACCGGCCCCTTGACCAGGATATCGTCTTCGGCGTATTTCCGCTGAACGGATACGGGTTTGCCAGGCGCTGTCTGCCCGACCAGTTCGTTTTCATGAAAATAATTGTCCCGGTTGAGATCGGCAAAAACATAGACATCATAGTCTCCTTCCGGCACAAATACGGAGTAAAACAGGGCGGGGCTGAGGACGGTGCGCCTGGCGACAATTTCACGATGCTGGAATCTGTCGGATACGGCGATAATCAGGACCGGCCCATTGTAATCCGGCCTGTGTTGAAGACTGCCAAAGAGCGTGAAGCAATTTTCCGGAGAAAGCTCCCGCAAGATCTCCATTTTCGGCGAGTTATTGAACTCTTGCTTCAATTCCCTTTTCTGTTTCACAAATTTGATGTATTCGCACCCAGATAACATCATCAGGGTACAGACAACCAACAGCGCTTCCAGCATGTGGATCGCAGTTTGGCGATGAAAAGACGTCATGGTTGAACTCCGCAACAAACTAAAAAAATTCTTGTTGCTTATACATCGATTTCCAAGAAATGACAAATATCGCCTGATGAATATTTTCGGCTGTAATAAATTCGCTGTTAAATAAATGCACAATCGTGTAAAAATAAAAAACACTGGGGGACGAAATGTTGACTCCTGATTTTACACAATATTCCCTTGCGCTTCTGGATGGCGACGGCCTGCTCTACTCCGTCTGCGGTGGCGGCCTGCGTCCGTTATGGGAAGCTTTGGAAAAATTTCACGGGAAAACCGGTTTGATCCTGCATGATAGAGTGACCGGCCTTGCCGCCGCCCGTTTGATCGCCCGATCCGGTATCATCCGAAAAGTTTTTTCCATGGTTGCTTCACAGCCGGCCAGGGATTTCCTGCATGACAGCGGCATCGTCCTGATGGCTTCGAATGTAACTGACAACATTCTGAGAAAAGACAAGAGCGCCCTGTGCCCCGGCGAGGTCATTGCGCATACCTTCGCCGATCCCAGCGAATTTACGCAGAAAATCAAAGAGTTCCTTGGTTTTTCCATAAGCGCGGACATCCGTCAAACGGTCGGATCTTTTTATGAAAGGAAAGCAAAATCATGAATAAAATACCACGCCTTTACTGGAATGCGGCTTATAGCGTTCATGTTGATGAAATTGATGAGCAGCATAAAAAACTTTTTGATATTACGAATCACCTTATGGAAGTTTTTGAAGCCGGATCCGGTGATTTTTTAGCGGTGATCTCCGAACTTGTCGATTACACGACTGTTCATTTCCACGACGAGCAACTTGTCATGATGAATACAAAATTTCCTGGTCTTGCGCTTCATACCCGTGAACATGATAAATTTATTGAAAAAGTTGAAGAATCTCTCAATGGTTACGACGAAGGCAATGAAGAACTAGGGTTCAAAATGGTTGTTTTTTTGAAAGACTGGTTAACCGAGCATACCACAAAAATGGATATGGAATACGCGGACTTCCTGTTAAAAAATTCCACAAAAACCAGGTAATTCCGGCTATTGAACAGAGTATAATTCACAGGGTGAAGGATGATTGGCCATGCCGGATAAATCAAAGATATCTGCTTTACAGGAAGTTCTGAGACAGCAAAAGGGTTTGCAGAATATCACCAATTACGTCCATGCCGCGGACAACATACAGAGGATCATCGTCGAGGTTCAGCCGATGCTTGTCGAGCTGTTTAAGGTGGAAGCCGCCCATATTTATGTTCGCGACAGGGGAAAAAAGGAAATCTATACGTTTATTCTCCCGGACAATCAGACGAAAGAAATAAAAACGGTTGTCGGGAATCAAACTATTCCCGGGTATGTCGCGGATACGGGCAGGATGGTCAAGGTTGCCGATTTCAGCGACCATGAACAGACGGGCCGGTATTCCGATCTTTCTCTGGACGCCAACGGCGTCAGCAGATTCGGGATTTCCGTAAGGCAGGTTCTGGCGATGCCGGTTTTTTACGGCGGCGAAATTCTGGGAGCGATTGAGATCATCAACAAAAAAGATGCCGAAGGACAGTTTAAAGATAAGGAACTGGCGCTTTTACAGGATATTGAGGAAGTGCTGGGCGTTGCCCTGTACAATCAGCAGTTGACCGATCCGAAAGCGAAAAGATCAATAGACTCCTATCTGGTTTCCCATGGTCTGATGACGCAGGAAGCAATGGAGCGGGCAAAGGAAGAATCCAGGATGGCCAAAGATCCTCTCCAGGACATTCTGGTGAAAAAATACCACATCAGCAAGGAAGATGTCGGGAAAGCCTGTGAATTTTTCTGGCGGTGCAGATTTGTTTCTTTTGACAACAAAACGCCGATACCCGGCGATCTTCTGAAAAACCTGAAAAGAGACTATTTGATCAACGAAGGCTGGGTTCCTCTGGAAAGAACCGGAAAAGGCGTGCGCGTGCTCCTTGATGATCCCCAGGACATTCTCAGGCGCGACGCCATAGAAAAGACATTTAAGGTAAAATCCATAACCTATGATGTTGCGCTGAAAGAGGACATTATCCAGTTTATTAATTTCTTCTTTCAGGATGAAGCCAAGGAAACGTCGTTTACGGATCTGATGGGAAAGATCGAAATCGGTGAAGGCGCGCAGGAAGATGAAAGCGCAGAAGAGGTCAAAGAATCTGACAGCGCCATTATTCAACTGGTCAATAAAATTATCAATGACGCTTTCGTCCGCCGGGCTTCCGATATTCATATTGAACCGGACAGCATTGATAAAAGCGTGTTGGTGCGTTACCGGATTGACGGAGATTGCATGCTTTACCAAACCCTGCCGTACAACTATCGGGCGGCGCTGATTTCCCGCATCAAAATCATGGCGAATATGGATATTACCGTCAAAAGAGTTCCGCAGGACGGCAAGATCAAAATGAAGCATCCCAGCGCGGGAGAAATCGAACTGCGCGTGGCGACAATTCCGACACAGGGCGAAGTCGAAGATGTGGTCATGCGCATTCTGGCCAAGGGCGGCGCTCTGCCGCTTACCGCCATGAGGCTTTCCGAGAGAAATTACCGGGAGCTTCTGAAAATCTGCGACCAGCCTTACGGGATGATCTTATGCGTCGGACCGACCGGGTCCGGGAAAACAACCACGCTTCATGCGATTTTAAATTATATCAACAAACCGGAACGAAAAATATGGACCGCTGAAGACCCTGTGGAAATTACGCAGCGGGGCTTGAGACAGGTGCAGGTTCAGCCGAAAATCGGCTTTGACTTCGCCGCCGCCATGCGGGCTTTTCTGCGCGCCGATCCGGATGTGATCATGGTTGGTGAAATGCGGGATTTTGAAACAGCGAAAATCGGCGTAGAAGCGTCGCTTACGGGACATCTGGTTTTAAGCACGCTGCACACCAACAGCGCCCCGGAAACCATTTCCCGTTTTCTGGATATGGGGATTGACCCCCTGAATTTTGCGGATTCCCTGCTGGGAATTCTGGCGCAAAGACTGGTCAGAACGCTTTGCGACAAGTGTAAAGAGGCCTATCATCCAACCCGGGAGGAATATGATGAAATTGTCCGGAGCTATGGCGCGGAGCTTTTTGAAAAGCGGAACATTCCCTATGTCGCCGGCTTGAAGCTTTACCGTCCCAAAGGATGCGACGCCTGCGACCAGACAGGGTACAAGGGGCGTATCGGCATTCATGAGCTGCTCATCAACTCGGATGAAATCAGGAAAAAGGCCATCGCATACACTGAAGGCATTGAAATAATTAGGAAGATCGCCATGGAACAGGGCATGCTGACGCTTTATCAGGACGGTGTGTTGAAAGCTTTTCAGGGAATAACGGACATTAAACAGGTGCGAAGGGTCTGTATTACCGCCCAAAAGTCGTAGGCGTTGGTCCGGCCATATGTCGATAAAATCTTCCGCCACGGTTAATGGATCTATCCGTTCAAGAAAATCTCTTGACAGTTGCTGATGATTCATATAATCTGACCGCAATTCGTCAGGGGCTTAAATTGCCCTGCCCATTGGAGCGATTCAGGTATTCAAATAAACTAACCGATATTAAATCCGTAGCTGCTTTAAAAATCGTGAGTATCTCCGCTTATTTCTTAAAATAAATGCAGTTGGTATCCGCACATTTCAATATCGAACATTTATTAATCTATAATGAAGGAAACATTTATGAACATCGAAGACATTAAGAGGCTGCCCATCAGCGAGCTCAACAACATGGCCAAAGAACTGGAAGTCCCGGGTGCAAGCGGTATGCGCCGTCAGGATCTGATTTTTGCGATTCTGCAGACACAGGCGGAACAAAACGGCGTGATCTCCGGCTCCGGCGTTCTGGAAATCCTGCCGGACGGTTTCGGTTTCCTGCGCGCGGTTGATTACAACTACCTGCCCAGCCCGGATGATATTTACATCTCGCCATCGCAGATCCGCCGCTTTAATTTACGAACCGGCGACACCATTTCCGGAGAAGTCCGTCCTCCTAAAGAAGGTGAAAAATATTTCGCCCTGCTGAAAGTAGATGAAGTAAACTTTGAAAGCCCGGAATCGGCCCGAGACAAAATCCTCTTCGACAACCTGACCCCTCTTTATCCTCAGGAAAAGCTCAATCTGGAATTTGATTCCGAAAATTTCTCCACCCGGACACTGGATTTGTTCGCTCCGATCGGCAAGGGACAGCGCGCCCTGATTGTTTCGCCACCGCGCGCCGGTAAAACCGTTTTGTTGCAGGATATCGCCCACAGCATCACCGCCAATCATAAAGAAGTCGTTTTGATGGTGCTCCTGATCGATGAGCGTCCCGAAGAAGTCACCGACATGCAGCGCAGTGTCAAGGGCGAAGTCATCTCATCAACCTTTGACGAACCAGCGACGCGCCACGTCCAAGTAGCAGAAATGGTTATCGAAAAGGCAAAGCGCCTGGTGGAGCATAAAAAAGACGTCGTGATTCTGCTCGACTCCATTACCCGTCTGGCGCGTGCTTACAACACGGTTGTTCCACCTTCCGGTAAGGTGCTTTCCGGCGGTGTGGATTCCAACGCCCTGCATAAACCAAAGCGTTTCTTCGGCGCAGCCAGAAACATTGAAAACGGCGGCAGCTTGACCATCATTTCCACGGCCCTGATTGATACCGGCAGCCGTATGGACGAAGTTATTTTCGAAGAATTCAAGGGAACCGGCAACATGGAACTACATCTAGACCGCCGCATCGCCGACCGGCGCATCTTCCCGGCCTTCGATCTGATCCGCTCCGGCACACGCAAAGAAGAACTGCTGATACCCAAAGCCAATCTCAACCGTGTCTGGATTCTGCGACGTCTGCTGCAGGAAATGAACCCGGTCGATGCGATGGAATTCATCATCGGCAAGATCAGGAAAACGGAAACCAACAAGGAATTCCTGGATTCCATGAATTCATAATCATGCGGCGGAAGCTTGAAACACGTCAATAATTATCTTGAATTTTTACCACGTATGGGATAAATCAGCGCATCTGCTGTTAAGATAAATAACAGAAACCTTTATCAAATATGAAAATGATAAAGAGTAGGAGGAAGAAGGAAAAATGAAAGAAGGAATTCATCCGGATTACAAAGCAACAACGATCACTTGCGTTTGCGGCAATGTAATTGAAACAAAATCCACTAAAAAAGATATTAAAATTGAAATTTGCTCCAATTGTCATCCGTTTATGACGGGCAAACAAAAAATTATTGA
The DNA here is from genome assembly GCA_964491435.1 of uncultured Smithella sp. Classification (GTDB taxonomy): domain Bacteria; phylum Desulfobacterota; class Syntrophia; order Syntrophales; family Smithellaceae; genus UBA8904. Next base: position 9,044 of record CAZBGE010000007.1, on the reverse strand, counting down.
TACAGCTGGACGCGTTGAGAAATTCAAGAAAAAATACGCACCCAAGGCTGAAGCCGCCCCGGCGGCAAAGAAATCATCAAAAAAAGCATAAATTTATCATGTCACAAGTAGGCATGGAATTTTGGACTTTGTCCTCATGATAAACAGATCAAAACTTTTCCGGCATTTATAGCTGCGTCCTCCCAAAATAGAGGAGCGCTATAAATGCGCCTTTTTCTACAAAACCAGCACACAGTGTCAAAACATACCAGTATGTAAGTTATGGATATAATACGCAATAAGCTTCACGATATCGAACTCCGTTACCGGGAACTCGAAGGACTGCTGAGCGCCCCAGAGGTGGTCTCCAAGCAGGGCTTGTATCAAAAATACGCCAAAGAGCATTCAGATTTAACGGAGTTGGTGGAAATCATCCGCCAGTATGAAAAAATTCAGACGCGCGTCGCCGATAATCATGAACTTCTTCAGGAAAATGATGAAGAGCTAAGGGCCATGATTAAGGAAGAGATGCCGCTCTTACAGCAAGAACTAGCCGATCTGGAGGCAAAAATCACTATATTACTCCTGCCGAAGGACCCAAATGACGATAAAAATGTTTTTCTGGAAATCCGCGCAGGCACCGGCGGCGATGAAGCCGGATTGTTTGTGGGTGATTTATTCCGCATGTACGCGCGCTATGCCGAATCACAGGGATGGCGTGTGGAAATCGTCAGTTCATCACCAGCGGGCGGCATGGGCGGCTTCAAGGAAATTATCGCCCAGATTGAAGGCCGTGGAGCATACAGCCGTTTAAAATACGAAAGCGGCACACATCGCGTGCAACGTGTTCCAGTCACTGAAGCACAAGGACGGATTCATACATCGGCTGTCACCGTCGCCATCATGCCGGAAGCCGAAGATGTGGAACTGACCATTGACCCCAACGAACTGCGCATAGATGTTTACCGTTCAACCGGTCACGGCGGCCAAAGCGTCAATACAACCGATTCCGCCGTCCGCATCACGCATCTGCCGACCGGCTTGGTTGTAACCTGCCAGGACGAAAAATCTCAGCTGAAAAACAAGGTTAAGGCGATGAAAGTATTGCGTGCCAGGCTGCTGGACGCCATGGTGCAAAAACAAAATGCCGAACAGGCCCAGACAAGAAAAAGCCAGGTCGGTTCAGGCGACCGGTCAGAACGGATCCGCACCTACAATTTTCCGCAGGGCCGGATCACCGATCACCGGATCAACATGACACGCTATGATCTGGATAATTTCATCAACGGCAACATTGGTGCCATGATCGACGCCCTGGCTGCTCACCATCAGGCCGAGCTGCTCAATAAACAGGGACAAGGAGTATAACCTGTTACCCCAAAACCCACATACAAAGAACTGGAACAAAAAAATCAGAAAAGAAACAGAAAACGCAGCCTGCGTTATGGCTGCGCTGAAGACACGATAAACGGCGGCAGGGGACATTGGAGCGCCAGAGCGACGACGCGCAGGAGTTCGCCTTCTTCAACCGTGACGTTTTTATCCGCGAAGGCACAGTGAGAGCAGGCGTCAATAACAGACTCTTTGATTTTGAAGGATGCATCGGTCAGATCTTTAAGCGCCCGGTTAACCTGGGCATAAGAATCGATTTCCAGAAACGAAAAAACAGGCTTCCGGGCGGCCAGTTCCGGAATCCTCGCCAATCCCGCATCGAAGGCATTTTGCGCTTTATCCTGATCGCCTGCATGTCCGGCGCTGGCTAACGCTCTCAGCAGCATGACAATATCCAGACCTACCTGACCATAGGAAAATTTTTTGATGGTCCGAAACAGATCCTCGGAAGCATTTAAATATTTCTCTAAAATCCATTGGACGGATAATTCCAGAAGGCTTACTTTGCCGTCAGTGTTGGTCAGCGATTGTAAAATCAGCAGAAAATTTCTCTTTTCCATACCCGTCATACCAGACAAAGACGGCATGGCGAGTTCCAGCAGGGGCAGTTTGAGGCTATTGGCCAGACCTGATAACTGTGTGTTGAATTGAAAAACCATAGCCGTATTTCCCTGCAAAACCAGCGCCCTGCCCAGCGCATCCATCTGTTGATCACGCCGGGATGCGTCGCTGCCGATGAGCAGCGCAAAGACGACAGCGGCCGCGCCTGGCATTGTTTTTACAGTCTGACGGATGTTTTCCGGCAGAGCCGTCAAAATGGCATGACTTAGTATCAGATGGTCCGGCGCGGGATTGCCGATGGAAGCAGTCACATCATTGGCCAGCGCGGACGTCAACGGCGCTGCGGGACGATTGTAAAATCCGGACCCCCCAAATGGCTCAGTATACATCGATTTGGGCGCCGGCAACTCTCTTTTAATTTTGGGAAATTTTCCGTCAAAAGACGGATCAAGAAGGCGGATGCGCGTAACCAGAGGCGGATGCGTGTCCAGGAAGGAAACCCACAAAACGGGATGACTTTCGCTGAAAAATAAATGACTGGCCTGCCGCGCCTCCAGAGACTGGATGCGCGACCCAAAAGCGGAACCGCCGATTTTTTTAAGCGCACCGGCCAACCCCAGAGGATTACGGGTAAATTGAACGGCGGAGGCGTCCGCCAGATACTCCTGCTGCCGGGAAATGGCGCATTGCATCAACCTGCCGATAAAAGATCCCATATACCCGATGATCACCAGAAAGATCCCCGCAGCAACAGCCGGCAAACCAGCCCGCAGAGATACTCTCCCGCTGGAAAGAAATTTCTGACCGGCAATGCCCAGAAAAAGGATGCCGTAAAGGATGCCAAGCAACTGTATGTTCAGGCGCATGTCGCCATTAAGAATGTGACTGAATTCATGGGCAATGACACCCTGCAACTCGTCGCGGTTCAATTGATTCAGTGCTCCTCTGGTAACGGTCACCACCGCATCATTGAATTCCAGTCCGGCGGCAAAAGCATTGATATTATTTTCAGCATCAAGAACAAAGACCTGCGGGACGGGAATACCGGAAGCGATGGCCATTTCTTCCACCACGTTCATCAGACGACGTTCCATCTGCTCTTCTGTTTTTCCAACGATGCGGCGCGCACCCAACATTTCCGCCACGGCGGCGCCGCCTTTTTGCAGTGTATTCATCTTGTAGAAACTGGCCCCAAGAATGATAATGATGATCGCCAAGGACATGAAAATGAAAAACACCGGATCAAAAAAAGTGAATGCGGATAGTCTCTGATGATAGGTATACGCCTCTTCGGCGTTAAACGAACCATAAGCATGGGTGGTGATATATAAATACCAAGCAAAACGAATCGCCGTGGTGGTCACAAAAACAATCATCGATACTGCAAAAACAAACAGAATCATCTGATTCCGGCAGCTTTTGCGCGCTCGTGCCTGTCTGGCGAAAAAATTTGTCGAAAGGTTAGCGGTCATGGCGAATAATCAATGTATCGATCCTGATCATTATTCTTTGTTTGTTTTAGAACAAGGGAAACTGCCACCAGAACGGATGACTGCATCCTCTGTTGCTGAATCTGTTCCCGGAAAAGGGAAATATTGACATCAGGAAAAAGACACTTTCGGCGCCGTTCGCTCCTCGGATTTTTCCACAGCTTCCAGCAGGGCGGCCGTTTTAAAATCAAAGGTTGACGAAATGATATTGTTGGGAAACTGCTCCCGATTGGTATTGTAGCCGGTGACGGCGTCATTATAAGCCTGTCTCGCGAAACTGATTTTATTTTCCGTGGAGGTCAGCTCTTCCATCAGATCGCTGATGGTTTTATCAGCTTTTAAATCAGGATAAGATTCGGCAACCGCCAGCAGCTTGGAGAGCACCCCGGAAAGCGCGCCTTCCGCCTGGCTCAGTCCCTTCATGGCGTCCGAGTTTCCGGGGGTAGCCGCCGCAGCTTTGCTTGCGTCAAAAGCCGTGTTACGGGCTTTAATAACCGCCTCCAGAGTCCCACGTTCATGCTTCAGGTAGCCTTTAGCCGCTTCCACCAGGTTGGGAATCAGATCATAGCGGCGCTTCAGTTGAATGTCGATTTGCATGTAGGCGTTCATGTAAAGATTCCGCAGCGCAACCAAATTATTGTATATTCCGACAAAATAAAAAACAACGGCGGCAATAATAACAACCAGAACGATCAATGGAATCATTTTACCCTCCTTTTTCCCAGCGCCGGAAAGCGCTGGCTTGATGGATTTTTATGCTATCGATTCAGCTTTTGCTCTTCTTTATATCGCCGGAAATCACCAAGTTATCCCGATGAATCACTTCATCATAGTCTTTATGTCCCAGAACGTGAAAAATCTGTGATGTTTTCATGCCCAGAATTTTTCGAATGTCGGAGGAATCAAAGTTGACTAGCCCCTTAGCCAGCAGAGCTCCATCCTTATCCACACAGGCCACGGGATCGCCCGTGGAAAACTCTCCCTCCACTGCGGTAATACCGGAGGGCAACAGGCTTTTGCCTTTGTCGAGCAGGGCCTTTTTCGCGCCTTCATCGATGATCAGGCGGCCGCGGGATCGCAAAGTATTCGCAATCCAGTATTTCTTGCTGGTAAGACGGGAGGTTTGCGGAAGGAACAGGGTGCCGATGTCACTGCCTGCCATAATATCCGAAAGAACTTTTCTTCTTTTACCCGGCGCAATGATGCAGGGAATGCCGATGGAGGTAACTTTTTTTGCCGCGGTAATCTTGCTTTTCATGCCGCCTGTGCCGACGGACGATGTTTCCTCCGTGGCTGCCGCTTCGATAGCGTCGGTGATCTCGCAAACAAGCGGGATAAGTTTTGCTTTTTTGGATTGCGACGGATTACAGTCATAAAGACCGTCTGTCGCCGTTAAGTTAATGAATAAATCCGCCTCGGTCACATTGGCAATCATTGCCGCCAGATTGTCGTTGTCGCCGAACTTGATTTCATCAATGGCGACTGTGTCATTTTCATTAATGATGGGGGTAATATGCCATTCCATCAGCTTGGCGAGCGTGTTGCGTATATTAAGGTATCGCTGACGGTCGGTCAGATCCGCCAGTGTTAGCAGAATCTGGGCGACGTACAGGTTGTTTTTTTCAAACGCTTTGGAATAGATGCGCATGAGCCTTCCCTGCCCGATGGCCGCCGCCGCCTGTTTTTCAGGAATACTTTTGAGCTTGCCCGTAATATTCAGACGATGCTTGCCCGAGGCAATCGCGCCGGATGTGACCAGAATAATGGAAAAGCCCCGACGCGTCAGATCGCACATTTCCTGTGCCAGGGAATCAATGATTTTCAGATCCAGCCCGTCGGCTCCAGTGAGCACGGCCGAACCAATTTTAATGAGGATTTTTTTTGCGGACGCCAGCGTTTCCAGACGAATATTATTCATAGCTCATTAAGTTTCATGATTGCTTAAGAGGGTCACAATCTTTTTTAAAATATCCGGCAATCCTTCGCCGGTTAAGGCGGAAAACGGATGCAGTATTATCCCCTTTTTCGAAAATTGCGCAACCAGTTTTTTGACTTTATCCCGCACTTCGGGCAGATCGATTTTATTGAGGCAGACAAGCTGGGCCTTTTCCAGTAATTGCGGATTAAAGAGTTTCAGCTCTTTGCTGATGGCGGCGTAATTTTTCCACGCATTCGTATTGGGTTCTCCGGAAATGTCGATCAGATGCAGCAGCACGGATGTTCGCTCCACATGACGCAGAAACTGAATCCCCATACCCAGACCGTCATGCGCTCCGGCGATTAGGCCGGGAATATCCGCTACGATAAAACTTGGACTGTCTCCTACTTTGACCACACCCAGATGAGGCGTAAGAGTGGTAAAGGGATAATCGGCGATTTTCGGACATGCCGCTGAAACTCGCGAAATAAAAGTTGATTTCCCCGCGTTGGGAAAACCGACCAGCCCCACATCTGCCAATAGTTTGAGCTCCATTTTGAGCCAGCGTTCTTCGCCTTCCATTCCTTCCTGTGCAAAGCGCGGCGTCTGGTGTGTGGAGGTCTTGAAATGAGCGTTGCCTTTGCCGCCGATGCCTCCTTTCGCCACAATATAGGTCTGACCCAGGCAAGCCAGATCAGCTAAAATCTCTCCGGTTGCAAAATCCTTCACCACCGTGCCGGGCGGAACAATGACTTCCAGATCCACCGCACTGCGGCCGGTGCGGTTATTGCCGGAGCCGTGTCCGCCGTTTTTAGCTATCTGATGCTGCTGGTATTTTAAATCCAGCAGTGTGTGATGGCTTTTGTCCGCGCGAAAAATCACATCACCGCCCTTGCCGCCATCGCCGCCGTCGGGACCGCCTTTAGGAATAAACTTTTCCCGCCGGAAACTCACGCAACCTGCTCCGCCGTGTCCGCCCTTCACAAATATTTTCGCTTCATCAACAAATTTCATATCATTATCCAAAATAAAAAGGCGCTTGAAATAAGCGCCTTAAAAAAACCTATCTTCAGCCATCTTTATGCGGCGTAAACGCTAACCTTTTTTCTGGTTTTATCCAGTCTCTCATACTTCACAACGCCGTTAATCAAAGCAAAAAGCGTAAAATCTTTACCCAGCCCCACATTGTTGCCCGGATGAATTTTGGTGCCGACCTGCCGCACGATAATGGACCCCGCGTGAATTTGTTCTCCGCCATAAACTTTGACGCCGCGCCGCTGCGCATTCGAGTCTCTACCATTGCGGGAGCTTCCCTGACCTTTTTTATGTGCCATGATATCCTCCGCTTATATCGAAATCTTTTTTATTTTCATGCTGGTTAATTCCTGGCGATGACCGGTCTTCTTACGAAATCCCTTGCGTCGTTTCATTTTACCGATGATTAACTTCGGCCCTTTAGTCTGGGCGACGACCTCGCCTACGACTTGGGCGCCTTCCACAAAAGGCTTGCCGATTTTCACAGCATTGTCATCTGACACCATCAGAACTTCATTAAAAACAACTTCTGTCCCTTTTTCGCCAGCCAGTTTTTCAACAGATAAAACATCCCCCTCGCTGACCTTATGTTGTTTTGCCCCAGTTTTTATAATTGCGTACATAAACTTATCCTTAGTTAACGTTAAGTGGAAGTTTATAGACAAATTATGTTTTTTTGTCAATAAAATTTAGCTGTTTTGTCAATATTTTCTTTAGATAGCCTCACAAGGCAATAAGGTACTGACATCATGATGGTAATCACCGGTTAAAACAATTAAGTGGACATTTTTTGCCTTACCACGGATCAATAAAAGCATGATAGGCGTCAACAGGTTTCCGGATAGGAACAGCATTCAGCCCACGCATGAGCCACTTGCGCGTATCAGCCGGATCAATAACGGAGTCGATTTCGAGATAAGAAGCCGCATTCATGGCTTTGCCTCTTTCATATAAAGAGGCAACCAGACTATTGTAAAGTTCTTCGCGTTTTTCCTGGTCTTTAACGGACGCCAGTTCTTTCTTAAAGCCAGTCTTGACGGCTCCTTCCAATCCCATCGCGCCAAATTCTCCGGTGGGCCAGGCGACCGTAAAGAAAGATTCATGAAAACCGCCCCGGGCCATGGCCATGGCGCCAAGGCCGTATCCCCTGCGCAGAACAACGGTAAAATATGGCACGGTTACGTGGGACCCAACAATAAACATCCGGCAGACATGACGCACCTGCGCGCGCTTTTCGATCTCCGGTCCAACCATGAAGCCCGGTGTATCGCATAGGGAAAGAACCGGCAGATCGTGGGCGTTACAAATCTGCATCAGACGCGCGGCTTTATCCGCGCCTTCCGCTTCAATCGCTCCGGCCATGTGCATGCAATTATTGGCCATCACGCCAAAAGGACGGCCTTCGATTTTGATAAAGCCCGTAATCATGCCGGGTCCAAATTTGGGACGAAGCTCCAGAAAAGAATCCTGATCCGCCAGCGCCTTAATGACGTTGCGGATATTATACGCGCGCTTGCGGTTTTCGGGAATCAGATCCCGCAGACGAAGCTGATCAGGAGCTTCCCACCTGGGAGTATTTCCCTGGAAATATGAAAGATATTTCTGGGCTGTGGCAACCGCTTCCCGGTCATCGGCAACTTCAATATCGACCACGCCGTTTTGCGTCTGGACATCCATCGGCCCGACTTCCTCCGGTTTAAACACGCCCAGCCCGCCGCCCTCGATCATCACCGGCCCGCCCATACCGATATTGGAATCCTTTGTAGCAATAATGACGTCGCAGCAGCCCAGCAGCGCGGCATTTCCCGCAAAGCAGGGTCCCGAAACGACGCCGATCAGGGGCACTTTTCCACTCAGGCTCGCAAACGAACGAAAAGTGGCTAAATCCAGGCCGGCCACCATAACACCGACGGCATCAACATCGCCCGGCCTTCCCCCTCCGCCTTCCGCGAACAACACAACGGGCAAGCGCTGTTCATGCGCCAGCTTCAGCATCCGATCCATTTTTTTATGATTAAAAAATCCCTGCGTTCCCGCCAGAACGGTATAGTCATAGGCCATGATCAGACAGTTGGCCTTATCATCACCAAACCAAGCGCCGTTGACCGACCCGACCCCGGCAATCAGTCCGTCGGCAGGCGTTTTTTCAATTAAATCCTGTTCTGAACGACGCCCGCGCTGCGCGGCAACCGCCAGAGCACCGTATTCGATGAAACGGCCGGCGTCGCACAGGTTCTCGACATTGGCACGCGCTGTGCGCTTATTTTTCTGTCGCCTCTTTTCCACGGCAGCAGGTCTGTTTTCATCCAAACCGAAAGAATGCCGCCGGACAACATCGGCAAGGTCGAGACGCAATGGTTTCACGTCCAATGGTTGTTGGGCGGAACTGGATTTTTTTTCAGAAGCTGCTTCTATTTGGTGATTATTAGATTTCATGCATTCAAATCCTTTCGGAACATAGCTCAGTTGCCGGATGCTTCATACAATAAACCGCGCCCCATGGCAAGACACCCTTGATCATTAAAGATCAGTTCATAAAAAAAGCCCCTTTGAATGAACAAAGGGGCTTCATGTTTTAAATCCGGCGGCACCTACTCTCCCACACAGTCGCCCATGCAGTACCATCGGCGCGAAGGAGCTTAACTTCCGTGTTCGGGATGGGAACGGGT
>CAZBGE010000006.1:0-44961 GCA_964491435.1 uncultured Smithella sp. | reverse complement strand
AAAGTTACAGCCAATGACGTAAATCTTCAGGATATTCCGATTCGAGCCGATGGCACTGCCGTATTGGATATGGCCAGCGTATTCGGACACCCAAAATTTTCAAAACTCATGGAAGATATTCATGTGATCTATGAATATGAGAACGCGAAGACTAAAACAACTATCGCAAGATCAGAAGCGCAGAAAATATTTGCTTCCCGCGTTCCCCCCGATTTAAGAATCGACGCAAAAGACATCCGGTATGAGCAGGGTTTGAAAGGCGGCAAACTGACCGGCGATGACAGCGGCGAAATCAAGGTAACCGTTACCAATACCGATAAAGAAGGTACTGCTTGGGGCGTAAATTTAGCCGTCTCCGGCAATTCGTGCCCAGATGTAAACTATGACAAACTGTTGCCCATCGGCAATCTCCAACCTGGTCAGAACAAAACAGTCAATATCCCCGTGACAGCCGGTCTGAATGCAACAGACTGCAAATTAAATTTAACGTTTCAGGCCAAAGAAGAGTTTGGACAAGACAGCCGGAAAGTCAAGATACCGCCCATCGTGATCAGTGCGCTGGACAGACCGGATATTGCGGTTGCCAGCATGACCCCTTCCGGGACGGCTCAAAACGGCCGCGGCATAGACCTGATGGCAACAGTCGCCAACAATGGCATAGGCAATGCCAAAGGCGTGGTCGTGAAACTGGGCTACCTTCCCGAAGGCATCACCCCATCCTGGACCAGCATGGAAATAGGCGACATGCCGCCGCACTCCAATCAGAAACTTCCTCCCCTTACGCTTCAGTTTGACAAGCTTTACGGTAAAGAAAAGAAAAATGTTGAAATATCCATGACGGTTTCCGATAAACGGCCAATCGGCAAGCCATCCAGCAAGCGTCTTAATCTGGGATATCATTTTGCCAGCCCGCTTATTAAGGTGGCCGATGTTGAATACTTTGACGGCAATGATCCCGGAGGTTTGTCAGAAGGAAACATTAACGGTAAGATTGAACAGGATGAACGGATTCTGGCCAGAGTTCATGTGGAAAACGCCGGAGATATGCTGGCGGAGAATGTGCTCGTATCCATGGCATCAGATTCTTCCCGGCTGGCTATTTCACCATCCGCGCCCGTAAAAATCTCGCTTCGGCCGAATGAAAAAAAACCGGTGGATTTCAAATTCAGAGTCCCGAACAGCCTTGATCCCGGCCCGGTCAAGTTCACGGTTCACGCTTCCGAAAACGTATTTTCAACACAACTAGCAGAAGTCAGAAGTAAGACCATTTATGAAGCCGGAACAATAGAAGGGACGGTTGCTTCTGCTGCGGCGCCGCCACCCGGCAGAGCGCCCCGCGTTACCGGTTTTGCCGGTGATGAAAATATCGATGAAGTTCCGTTTGTCGGTTACAAACGAGAAGATGCCTATGCGCTGGTCATCGGCATTGGCCGGTATAATGTACAGGGGGTTAAAAGGCTGCCGTTTGCCAAAAATGATGCTCAAACCATCCGCGAGTATCTGGCAAATATTAGCGGTGTCCCCCGCGACAACATCCACGTTCTGACCGATGAGCAGGCCACGTTTATACGGATCATTAAAGAACTTGGCTGGATTCGAAAGAATGCAACCGATAAATCTCAAGTATTTATTTATTATTCCGGGCATGGTGTGGCGGATGGCGCGCATAAACCCTATCTGCTGCCTCATGATGGCGAGCCGTCGTCCATTGAAGAGATGGGTTTTTCTATAGACCAATTGAAGAAAGAAATAAGCAGGTTCAAGACCAAACGAGTCCTTGTGGCTCTGGATGCCTGCTATACCGGCGAAGGACGTTCCGGAAGCATCAAGGGCCAGCGCGGCGTGGCCTGGGCGGATGATGATGCGACGCCGACGGAGGCGGTCATCATCAACTCCAGCACGTTGAGGGAATCCAGCTGGGACTACGATCAAAAGCAGCATGGCCTGTTCACCTACTTTCTCCTGAAAGGGATGCGCGGTGAGGCGCCTGATTTAAACGGCGACGGATTTGTGGATGCAAGCGAGCTGTATGATTACATCAAGAAAGAAGTTCCCCGCGCCTCCGCGAAATACTGCCCGGCGCAGCAGTCGCCGATCATTCAGGGGAACGGCAACGGTAAAGGGATGATTGTCAGCAAACGTTTGCAATAGCCGTTTAGTATATGTCTTTGAAGATGAATGTGGGACGTGTGTTTATGTTGGCAAGTGTGAAAATGTTCAGGATTTTCTATTTAACTGTTTTGATCTTTATGCAGATCACGCTGTCTTATGGCGCGCAACCGGCCGAAGAACGCTGGAGCGATGAAGTCACAGGTGAAGTTGTCCTTGTCTTGCAGGAAAACAAAGATTATGAGAAATTATGCGTCAACCGTGCAAAGGCCCAGGCAATTGAACAAGTCGCCGGTGTCAAGGTAACAAGCGAAACCCAGGTCAAGGATTTCAAAGTCATATCCGACCTGGTTAACAGCAAAAGCTACGCTTGGGTAAAGAAAATCAAAGACGTCAAGTGGGAGCAGGAACCCGTGCCCAAGCGTCCTGACGAGCCGCCGCAAACGATATATCGCGTCAGACTGAAAGCCTTGGTTGCCGTTGATCGCAACCGTGATGAAGGCTTTGCCGTTAAGCTGAATCTGAATAGAACGACATTTGAAGACGGAGATGAAATGCAAATTAACGTTCAATCCGGTCAGGACGCCTATTTGACGATTTTTAATGTGTTGGAAGACGACAAGGTGACTGTTCTTCTGCCCAACCGGTTTCAACTGGACAGGTTCGCCAGAAAGGGACAGTGGATCCGTTTCCCTGATCCGGAAACAAGCGGAAGCGCCAGAAAACTGAAAATGTTTCGTTCTTCGGACAAACCGTCCGCGCAAGAGGCGATTCTGGTCATCGCTACAAAGGATGACATAGATCTGCTCGAAGGAGATTTCAGTGAGGCAGCCTTTGCCCAGCGCCCGCAGCAAACTGGACTATCCAGCACTGTATGGGAAAAACTTCTGGACATACCGCCAGGCAAAAGAGCCGCTGAAATCAAGTACTACGAAATAAAAGGCAAGAAAAGATAATGAACACAGGAATGTTCCCCCAGAACACAGGTAATATTTAATTGACATACCGGACAATTATTCATATATTTCCGCGGCAAACAGCAAGCATGATCGTTCCATTATTTCATTATCCGCGTTGAATGCGCTTGCAAGGAGGAAAAATGACAGAGTCGCCGGGCAACAAGAAAAAGGAATGGAGAACCTCGTGGAGCATACTGGCCAGGATGGGGTGCATGGCGGGCCTTATGGCTCTTCTGGCCTCCTGCGGAGGCGACAACCCCGGATACAGCTACTCTGTCAGCGTAACGGTGACAGGTCCGATTGTCAGCAATCTGGTGTTGCAGAATAATGGCGGCGATGATCAGGTCATCTCCGCCAACGGTTATTATTCCTTCCCCAAAGCAATACCGAACGGCGGCAGCTACGCCGTCACTGTCAAAACAGCGCTGGGCGGCTTGCCCCAGAACTGCGCCGTCATCAACGGCAGTGGCGTCATCAATAATTCGCCCGTCAATAACGTGGCTGTTAATTGCATGTTGCCGCCGCCGCGCTTTGCTGTTGATTTAGCAGGAAAATTCGCCTATGCGGCAAATTACGGCGCCAATAATGTTTCCGCCTATACGATTGAGGCGGCTACGGGAGCTTTAACACAGACAGCCGGCTCACCGTTTCTGGCCGGAACCAACCCCAACTTCGCCACAATTGACCCGTCATTGTCGCCGAAGTTTGTTTATACGGCAAATTCCGGCGCGAATAATGTTTCGGCATACACCATCAATGCAAATACCGGTGCCTTGACGCCGGTCGCCAGCTCTCCGTTTGCCGCCGGGAGCAATCCCTACGCCGTGACCATTGACCCGCTCAGGAGATTCGCCTATGTGGCAAATATCAGCTCTAACAATGTTTCGGCATATACCGTCGATACAAACACCGTCACCGGTGCCCTGACGCCGGTTGCCAACTCTCCGTTCGCCGCCGGGAGCAATCCTTACGCCATCACCATCCACCCGTCAGGAAAATTCGCTTACGTAGCCAATGGGGGCTCCAGCAACATTTCCGTCTATACGATCGACCAGACGACCGGGGCGCTGACCGCCGGAACGGCCGCGGCAGCCGGTTCAAATCCAGGCGCGGTCACAATTGACCCGTCAGGAAAATTCGCCTATGTGGCTAATTTCAGTTCCAGTTCCATCTCGGTCTATGCCATCGATCAGACGACCGGGGCGCTGATCGCCGGAGCGGCCGTCGCCACCGGCTCAAATCCCTCCTCCTTCACCCTTGATCCCACGGGCCAATTCGCCTACGCGGCAAATTTCAGTTCCAACAACATCTCCGTCTTTACCGTCAATCAAATCACCGGCGCATTAACCGCGCTAGTGACCGTGGCCGCCGGAACCAATCCCTTTGCCGTCACCACCGCCACGGTTGGCGCAAAAGTATTCGCGTACGCGGCAAATTACCGTTCCAATAATATTTCAGCCTACTCTATCGATGCCACCACCGGCGCTTTGACGGCGATAGCCGGATCACCTTTCGCCGCCGGAACCAATCCTTACGCCATCACCACGGCCACGGTTGGCGCAAAAGCATTCGCCTATGCGGCGAATGCCGGCTCCAATACAGTCTCCGTTTACGTCATTGACCCGGCCACGGGCGCACTGACTCTGACTCCTTGACCGCGCCCTGAGTTTGGGACGGTCGGCAAGTATTCACGCTATCATGATGTTGTGGTTGAATTTTTATAACAGATGCGGCCGCTCCCGCCTTTGTGGACAGGAGCGGCCGCCATGACGCCTGAGCATCGTCCTTCTTATTTCTTCTTGGCCTCAGCCTTTTTGTCTTCCTTGACATCAATTTTAGCCGCTGTCATGGTGTATTCAATCGTCACTTTGGAGCCGACTTTCAAATCGCCGTTGACCTTGGTTGCGTTGTTACGGTTCACTTCCCAGTTGTCTTTACCTTTCTTAACGACAATGACATCCCCTTTGATCTCCAGCACCGGCCCGGTTACCTGGTATGTCTTGGGACCTGCGGCAAAAGCCATGGTGGCGGCAAACAAAAAAACACATGTTAGAACTAAAACTTTTTTCATAAAAAACATCCTCCTTTAATTTAATTTTGACAACGGTTAACGGACAACAATATAATCTTTAATGGCGTCAAACGTTTGTTTCTTGATGTCACTGACCCGCATGACATCTTCAATGGTTTTGTAGGGCCTGCCGTCGATGATGGCCTTGGCCTTTCCCGGACCGATGCCCGGAAGCTTTTCGAGAGTGGCCTGGTCCGCCTTGTTAATATCGATTTTTGCATCCGGAGCATGTTTGGCGGCCTGCGCGGGATTTACGCCCGCCCCGGTGATAACCGCAATGCTCATCATGAAGGCAAACAGCAGGAAAAAATATTTCCACGACAGACAGTCTGATTTTTTCAACATCATTCCTCCCCTGAAAAATCTTTTTAAATCAAGAACATGATTGTTGAATTTCTATCAGATCCGCGGCGCCTTGTCAAAAAAATAATTCTGAAAGGGAAAAGGCGGACCCATGACGGTTCGTTTTCATGAAACGGCTTGACCTAAAATTTCATTTTGGGTACTTTACACCGTGAAGGAAAGGAAGTTGGCGCAACATGTCCGGCGACAATCAACAAAAGCTTCGTTTAAACTATCCGTGCTTATGGGTTTACAAAATCATCGGCGTTGATCAGACTGAAATGACCAACGCTGTTGGCGATATTATTCAAGACCGTCCATGCCGGATATCGCTGTCCCGCCAAAGCGAGACGGCCAAATATCTTTCCCTGAACGTGGAGATCACCGTGGAAAGCGAATCCCATCGAACAGCCGTATATGAAGCGCTGAAAGCGCACCGCGCCATAAAGCTTGTCTTATAGTTTTCTTTTATCGTTCCTGATTGGCCGCTTGCCGGCCTTTTGCATACTCCGTCATATTGCTTCCGTGATTCAGAAAAATCATGGCGAAAGTCACGCAGGCGCCGACGGATGGGATGAGCGCCCATTGATGAGACGCGGCATACCCCACGGACAGGACGGCCGCCATGAATAAAGAAGCGATAAACGGCTCGCGCTTCACCCAATACACAGAAACCCAGAGGATCGCAGACAAAAGAGCCGCCCAGGGAACGGCCAGCATCGTAAAGCCCAGGTAATTGGCCACGCCTTTACCACCCCGGAATCCGTGAAAACAGGGAAAACTGTTGCCCAAAACAAGAAAAAAAGCCGCCCAGATCAGCCATTCGCCGCTTATCATATGCATGGCCAGCGCCGCCACTGCCAGCGCCCGCCCGATATCAAGCAGGAAAACCAGCGCCGCCCAGGACAGACCGGCCTGCCGGTAAACATTCGTCGTTCCGGCGTTCCCGCTGAAACTCAGGCGCGGGTCGGATTTGCCGGCAATTTTGAAAAACAGAATCGCAAAATTGATGGAACCGGCCAGATAAGCCGTCAGGCAGACTAAAAAAACTTTTGTCACGCCCCCTCCTTCATCCACGCAGGCGGCTTCATGCGTCCCTGCGTAATGTCACGCATGCGCAGACGGTTGATTTGCTCGCATATTGCGCCATGGCGATCAAAAATCCAGGCGTTGAAGATCAAAAGCTCGCCGCTGATATCCACCGGCGCAATTCTGGCGAGGTAGGATTCACCTTTTTGGGTGGGCGCATAAATGATCCGTTCGTCAAAACCAACCGGCAAAGGAACAACACCGGTAAACCTCTGTCCCCAGACACAGGCCGCGTGCATCGCCGCATCCGGAACAAACGGCGATCCCAGCAACGAGCCGCCGGCCGCGCCGCCGCCGGAAATATGCGCCAGCGCTCCTTCCGGTGAAATCACCAGGTCTCCGGTAATATTTTGATAGGACACCCCAAAGGGAACCAGCTCACGATAGATTAAACCGGCGGGAAGATGAAAGCAGCCGCCCGCCATGGCCCCGGCCGCCGGCAAAGACAGAGTTGGCTCAGGCAGCACCTTGTTTTGGACAAAGGTGACCTTTGCATGCTCCAGAGCTCTGCGGATTGCGCCGCTCTTTATTTTGCCCCATGTCAGTAGCGAAGCGCAGAGGCCGCATGCCTTGACTTCGATTTCGATTTGCGCATCCAAACAGTCCCCGGCGGCATCAATGGCCAGGATTCTGGGAAAGCGCGCGTCCGTCAGATAGTTGAATGTTGCTTGAGGATGTTGACTTTTTACGGCGGACGCCAGCGTCATCAGAGCTTCCACGGCGGGAAACACAGTTTTCCCGTCGAAAAAATGATCCCGCAAATACGGTTTGGCCAGGATCTTCCAGGGGAAGCGGCTTTTTATATTTTGTCGGGAAAGGTCCGCCATAATTCAACCGTTTTCGGATCCACCGCTACCGGCCTGCCCAGGGCATTGGCCGCACAGTGCTTCGTGTATCCAACACAAATCATATGCCCCTGCCCCGCATGGGTGATGACGTAGTCAAATTGCAGGCGCACGCGCTCCAGATTCACCGGCCTCGTATAGATATACATCAAATCGTCATAGTAAAGCGACTGATAAAAAGTGACGCCCAGATCGATAATCGGATAGACATAGCCGCTTTCTTCGATTTCCTTGTAGGAGTATGCCACATCGCGCATCAGCGAGGTGCGGCCAATCTCGAAGTACCGGAGATAGTTGGAATGATAGACCACCTGCGAACGATCGGTGTCGGCATAGAGCGTGCGGTGCATGGTGCGATGCCAGATAATCCCGGTGGTTTGATCCCGGACGAACTTCTCCTGATTCTTGTATATTTCCGGCGCAAAGGGTTTGGGTTTCATCTCACACTCCCCGAAAGATCACGCAGCAGTTCGTTCCGCCGAAGCCAAACGCGTTGGACAGCGCAATTTCGAATTTATGTTTACGGGCCGTATTAGGCACTACGTCAATATCAGCGAATTCCGGATCTGGCAGATGATTGATCGTCGGCAGGATCATCCCCTCCCTCATCCCTTCCACGGTCAGCGCCGCTTCGATGGCGGCGGTCGCCCCCAGGGTATGTCCAAGCTGTGACTTATTGGACGACACGGGAATCTTTTCCATGCCCCTGCCGAATACTTCCCGCAGGCATTTGATTTCCGTCCGGTCGCCTTTGGCTGTGGACGTGCCGTGGGCGTTGATGTACTGAATGTCCGCAGGCTGAAGCTCGGCGTCTTCGATGGTTTCCCGCAGCGCCCGGACAATCGTGTGCGGATTGGGGCTGGTATAATGATGGGCGTCGGATGTCCAGCCGACGCCCAATATTTCGGCGCGCGGCTTCAGGCCATGGGCTTTTACAACTTCTTCCGCCGCCAAGACAACAACCCCCGCCCCCTCCGACAGGACAAAACCCTTGCGGTCGATGCTGAAAGGACGTGATGCCTGTGCATAGTCATGATAAGCGCGGTCATGTGCATGCACTTTAACAGTGGCGTTCATATTGGCAAAGCCGTGAATCACCTCTGGTAAAATCGGCGCGTCCGCTCCGCCCGCCAGAACAAAATCACAATCTCCGTCGCGAATCAGGCGCGCCCCGATGCCGATCGCATGATTACCAGAGGCGCAGGCGCCCTGCGGTGAAAAGATGGGACCGGTAAATTTCAAAAGCATACCCGCCTTGCCTGATGGCAGATTGGCGCATAAATTCGGCAGCAGGTAAGGGCTCACGCGCAGCGGACCGCGGTGCTCCAGATCGTGCATGGCAACACGGTAAGCATCCGACCCGTTGAGCGCCGATCCGACAAGACAAGCCATTCTTGGCGCAATGGCGTCATCCATCGCCACACCCGCATTGGCGAGCGCTTCCTTGCAGACCGCCATCGTTAAAATGACAAATGACGCATTCCAGTTATAAACTTCCTTGGCGTCCGTAAAATCGAGCGTCAGCGGAAACCAGTCCGGTATTTCGCCGACAATATCGCAGGCCGATTCCACTTTGCAGCGGGTGACCTTGCGAAATCCCGCCTCGCCTTTCACAGCTCGCTGCCAGGTTTTTTCGAACGTCCCCCCCAGCGGGGTCGCCGCGCCGTAACCGATCACGAATACCTTGCGATTCTTCGGTGCTTTCATCGTTATGCCAACCCTTTATGCCACGCGACGCAGGATCAGGCAGGCATTGCAGCCTCCAAAACCGAACGCGTTTTTCAAAACATATTCCTGAGGTTTCTTTCTGGCTCCTTCCGGCACGCAGTCCAGGACAATCTCCGGATCCTCTTCGTAATTGATGGTCGGCAGCAGCACGCTCCGCAGCATGCCTTCCATCGCCAGGATGGTTTCAATGGCGGAGGATGCGCCCATCGCATGGCCCAACTGCGATTTATTAGCCGACACCGGTGGAATCCTGCGGCCGAAGATATTGGACAGAGCGTCCGCCTCAACTTTATCCCCCAGTTTCGTGGATGTCGCATGGGCGTTGACTGCGTCTATCTCCTGAGGCTGCAAACAGGCGCTGGCCAGCGACAGCTCCATGCATCTTTGCACGGTTAAAAGATTCGGCGCCACGAAATGGCTGGCGTCCGACGTCATGGCAAAACCCGCCAGTTCAATCTTCGCCGCCAGACCGTGCGCCCGCGCGAAGGCGTCCGTGGACAGGATGACGCAGCCTGCTCCTTCCGACACAACAAAGCCTCTGCGGCCGGCGGAAAAAGGACGGCTGGCTTTTTCAGGGGATTCTTCGGGCTGTCCGTCCTTGGGACGGTACGCGCCGTTCATGGTCACAAAACCGGCCAGAATTGGTTCCACCAGCGGAAAATCTACGGCCCCGGCGATCACCACATCCGCCAGATTGAGCTTCAGCATCATATCGCCGATGATCATGGACGTCACGCCGGTGGCGCAGGCTGTGATCGTGGAGCTGATCGGGCCGGTGGCGCCGGTCATGATGGAGACTTTGCCTCCCACCATGTTGATGCAGGAATTGGGATTAGTGAAGGGATGCGGCATTTTATGGTCAGCGATCATCTGGCGGTCCGCCTTTAAAACCGCATCCAGGCCGCCGACAGCCGAACTGAAGGTCACCGCCACACGCGGCGCAATATCGGATGTAATATCCACGCCGCTATGCTTCAATGCCCGGTGAACCACCAAAAGCGCGTATTTAAAAACAGGCGACGTCCAGTGCGCCATTTCCCTCCGGTGTAAAAACGGATAGGGTTTGACGTCCACATCATCCACCTGGCCCGCCACATGCACGGGAAAATCATCGGAGAGTTCAAAACGGGACAGCAGCCCGATGCCGCTTTCACCACGCATGGCCCGTCGCCACTGGGTTTCCATATCCGTTCCCAAAGACGAAACCGCGTCATAGCCCAGTATGAGTGTTTTTCCGGTCGCCATATTCGTTCCTCATCATCCATCAGAAAAGGCCGGAGCCTTTTATTTGCAGGCAGTTTACCACATGCGGGATCTTTTCAAAAATAAAATGTCATCCCGCAGCCGTTTCATTCGCCATCTCCTTGTCTTCATCGATTTACCGGCGCTTGAATTCCGGTGCTTTCAGCGGTAGTAGCCCGTGCCGATAACCCAGCCAAAGGGCTCAAACGGCATCACATAAGACCTTTTGGGAGCCTGGACGGTTTGTCCCTTTTTTATAAAATGGTAATCGACATACCCGCCGCCGGCTTTTCCTTTGGCCAGAAATTCCTTCACGTAGTAAACGCCTTTGACGTCCCTGTCGTTGATCCGGTTTCTGCCTTCCACATCCTTGCGGCCGTACAAAACCACATTGACGCCCTGGTTCGTATCGGCCCAGAAATAGCCGTCCTTCCCATACCGCAATTCCCGAAGCAGATTGGCGCCCAGCTCCCTGGCTTTCTCCAGAGTCATTTCCCCTTTTTGCTGCCGGATATGAATAGCCGCCAGCATGCTGATCGCGGTTTCCGCCTCGCTTTTAATCAGCAGGTCCTGGGCGGCGTTTGACGCTCCCTGCGTCTGCGCCGCAACCGTCATGCAAAATACCAGACTCAAAAAACCGGCCATGGCCGTCAGCCCAAGCTTTTTCATATATCCCCCTTGTATTTTGTGTTTTTCCTCGCCTGACCGATGGCGTCGGCGGCCAGCATCGCCTGAAGAACTTTTTCAGGCGTGATCCTGCCTGCTTCGTGATGAATGCATTCCTCCGGCGCGCAGGCCTTCCGGGCGACCTTCATCAGATCGTCCCGTCCGGCGTTGCGCAGACCGATATCGGCAAGCGATATCGGCAGGCCGATTTCTTCGCAAAAGGCATAGACGGTTTGAGTTTCCTCAGGCGCAGCATCCGCGAGCACAAGACCGGTCAAAACGCCGAAGGCGACTTTTTCACCGTGGTAGAAGGCATGGGTTTCTTCAAGAGCGGTCAGCCCGTTATGCACCGAATGGGCGGCGGCCAGTCCCCCGCTTTCAAATCCGATGCCGGAAAGCAGGATATTCGCTTCGATAATGTGGTTCAGGGCCGGTGTGACAATATGTTGCAGGGCGGCAATTTTTGCGGCGCGGCCGTGCTTCAGCAGCGTATCATAGCAAAGTCTGGCCAGATTCAGCCCGGTCATCGTGCTCAATCCGCCGCAGGCGTTTTCCGATTTTGTGCGTTCGCAGGATCCGGCTTCAAACCAGGTGGCCAGCGCATCGCCCATGCCGGAAATCAGAAAGCGCACCGGAGCCTCTGCGATAACCTTGGAATCCACCAGCACCACTTGCGGATTCATTTTCTGATAATAGACGGAATCAAAAATGCCTTTTTCCGAGTAGATAATGGCGCAGCCGCTGCAGGGCGCGTCCGTGGAGGCAATGGTGGGAACGATGATCACGGGAATACCGGCCCGGTCAGCGGCGATTTTTGCCGTATCAATCGCCTTGCCGCCGCCCATGCCGACCAGCACGTCCGCCTGCTCGCGTCTGATAACATCGGCCAGGCGGGTTAATTCTTTCTCACAGCACTCTCCCTGAAAGGGCTCGATGACAATGGCGTTCGCCTTCAGATCATCGGCGTAGGAAACAAGATTTTTGCCTTGCGCCGAGCGCGATGCGAGGATCAGCCCTTTTTCGCCAAACCGCCGGACCCAGTTGGACAACTGGCTTAAAACCCCTTCGCCTTGAATGTATTTTCCGGGAAATACCGCTTTCATAAACATGGCAAACCTCCTTCTCAAGTTTGGATTTTTTACACCAGTCACGAATGAAAATCAAATAATCTTGATTGATTGCCGCAACAAATTATGTTTAGTCAGACGCTGACGAGACGGGAAAGCATCATGATCAAAGAAACCAGGCCGGTGAACATTGATTTCAACGCTGAATTCCAGCGCGCGTTTTCGCTTATGGAAGAAACGCGGCATCATGTTCTGATCACGGGGCGGGCGGGAACCGGGAAATCAACGCTGCTTACTTATTTTCGCAATGCCACGCAAAAGAGAGTTGTGGTCCTGGCGCCGACGGGCGTGGCGGCGGTCAATATCGAAGGTCAGACCATTCACTCCTTTTTTCATTTCAAGCCAAATGTGACACCGGCGTTGATCAAACGGAAGAAGAAGGCGGAAAAAGACAGGCCGGCTCTTTACAAAAAGCTGACCACGATTGTGATTGACGAAGTGTCGATGGTCCGCTCGGACCTGCTGGACTGCATCGACAAGTTCCTGCGGTTCAACGGCCCCGATGAAAAACAGCCGTTTGGCGGCGTGCAAATGATTTTGATCGGCGATCTTTATCAACTGCCGCCGGTGGTTTCGGCGGCGGAGCGCGAAATCTTCAGAAGCCATTATCCGACGCCGTATTTTTTCAGCGCGAAAGTTTTCGACCAATTGCCGGTCGAGTATGTCGAACTGGAAAAAGTCTATCGCCAGAAGGATGATGAATTTGTCCGGCTGCTCAATACGATCCGCAACCGCTCGGTGACGGATGACGATCTGGCAAAGTTCAATGCGCGCTGCGATCCGCATTTTGAAGCATCGCCCGATGCCTTTTTCATCTCTCTGACATCCACCAACGCCTTGGCCGATGCCATCAACGAAAAGCGTCTGGCCGAACTGCCGGGCAAAACCTGGAAGGCCAAGGGCCAAATCGACGGCGATTTCGGCAAGGAATATCTGCCGACGGCCGTGGACCTGAAACTGAAAAAAGGCGCGCAGATCATGCTCCTCAACAATGATGCCTATGGACAGTGGATCAACGGCACAATCGGCAAAATCCGCAAGTTTGAGAACGACGACGAAGGCGACGATGTGATTGTGGCCGACCTGGACAACGGCGATACGGCGCGGATTTCCCCCTATACCTGGAAAATCTACCGTTTCTTTTTGAAAAACGATGAACTGCGCTCGGAAGAAGTCGGATCTTTCCGTCAGTATCCGGTGCGGCTGGCCTTTGCCGTCACCATTCATAAAAGCCAGGGAAAGACCTTTGAAAACGTGGTGATCGACGTCGGTCACGGCACTTTTGCGCACGGCCAGATGTACGTCGCCCTCTCGCGCTGCACCACGCTGGACGGCATCGTCCTGAAGCAGCCGCTGAAGAAGACCCATATCTTAATGGACTGGCAGGTGGTCAAGTTTCTCACGAACATGCAATACGCGCAAGCCGCCAAGAAGTTCAGCCGGGAAGACAAGATGAAAATGATTGAAACGGCCATTCTGGAAAAGAAAAATATCGACATCCTTTATCTCAAGGGGCAGGATGAAAAATCCCGCCGGACCGTGCGCCCCCTGTTCATGGGAGACATGGAATATAAAGGCTATCCCTATCTGGGCCTGGAAGCTTTCTGCCTGGAGCGCCGTGAAAAACGCATTTTCAATGTGGATAAAATTCTGGAAATTGCGGAACCGGTTCAGTCTGAAAAGTAATCAGTCTTAAAAACTGCTATGCCGATAAACGTAGTCCGAACCTTCAGGTTCGTTTGTTTTGCGGGCCTGAAGACCAGGACTAAGCAACGTTCCGGTCACCAGACATCCATGTCCGGACCGCCGTATGGATGGAACAGGATCGGGCGAGGCCAGACAAAGCACAGGGGGAGCGCCGATCTCGTATAGCCGTCCCTTTGCGGGATTGAATCCGCGCCGTACCGGCGCTTTCCGCTTGCATGCGTAAACTCATAGAGCGCAACGGGACGGACGGGCGGAATCGGCGTAAAATCAAGAATTTTGGCTTTTTCCGGCGGGGCGCCGCCCGCGGGCGATTTCTTTCCCGCATCTTTTTCCTTTTCCGTCTCGCCCGTTTCCGCGGGGGCGGCAAATTTGTAGTCGGGCGGCAGGGCGAAAAATACCGGCAGAGCGTTCGTCGCGGCTTTTGTCGTAAGCCGCGCACCATGGAGATCCGCAACCGCATAGACGGGTACGGTTCCCGGAGCGGGGCGATCGGGAGCAAACCAGACCAGATCCAGCGCCGAGCGGGAGAAATCCTTTTTGACGCCATAGCGCCCGGTCTTCGCCGCATCATGATAGACAGGCACGGGAAGGAACAGCCTGGGGTCGTCCAATTCCAGCTTGTAAACCATAATGTTATAGTCGTGGCGCGGCGCGGCCGTTTTCAGATCGCCGAAAAATGCGGAAAAAGAACCCTTGAAGTAAATGGTTCGTCCGCCATGCTTATCGAATGCCGGCAGCTGCGCGGGCAGATAGAAGGAATAGTCCTGATCCTGCCATTTGTGGGTGAGAATTTTTTTTGCGTAAACCCAGGGTCCCTGAGGCGTGTCCGCTTCGCTATACCAGATCTCGCCCGCCAGCGTGTCACCGAAAAACTGCACAAAAATGCCGATCCAGCGCCGCCGGTAAGGATTCCAGTAAACCGATCCCTGGTGCGGAATCACGGACTTGCCCGTGCCGATGTCATAAAGAGAATACCAGCGCTCTTCGTTGGTCATCAGGCCGTCCATGACCATCTTGTCCATCCACGGATGAGTGACCGGCGAGGCGTTTTTTTTCCAGCCCCAGCGCAACCGTCCGTTTTGATCCCGATCCAGCCGAGGTGAGGTTTTATTTGCCCCGGGTTCTTCCTTCAGGCATGTGAAAGCCTCTCGCGCCGTAATGTCCCGCTGAGATTCATAATCGGCCGGATGCCGGACAACCGGCAAGGGGCCTGGAAAATAAAAGAGCTCCTTCCCCTTGACGCTGTGCCGGAAAACGGTTGAGCCTCCCTCTCCGCCCATAAAAACCGGGGAATCCGGATACTTAGCAATCAGTTCGAAAAGACCCGTCTTTTTGCTGTATTCCAGCAATCCCCGCTCCTGCGGCTCCATGGCGGAATTGACGCGGACGTATTCGGTCAGCAGACGCTCATGGCCTTCTTTATCCCTGGCTACTCTTGGTCTGGCGTACCAGTCAGCCCTGCCTCCCTCAAACTTCAAGTTCAGAACCGGACGGACATCGCCGTCTTCCTTGCGCAGGTAATGCAAAATAACACCCCGGTCCTGGTCAAGTCCGCCGTTTTGCGGCAGATCCGAAACGGCGGCCACGCTTTGAAAAACGCCCAGGGGAAAGCGGGTGACGGATGTGTCTCCCCAGAGCCAAAAGCATTGCCCCTTGAACAGCACCATGTCTCCGCCATCCTGTCCCATAACGGGAACCTTGCCTGGTTCGGGAATGGGAGGAACTTTGTCGCCCAGCAAAATGCTGTCGCGATACATGCCCGATCCGGTCATACGGTAGAGACGCTGGGCCACATTGATGCGCCTCAGGGGTATGGTGGCGCTTCCGCCCGGTTGCAGGTCAAGGGCAACACCTTTGATTTCCGGTGAGGAAGCGTCGTGGACGTAGCCATGTGCTTCCGCCGTGAACCAGACTTTCTGATGGAGCAAATCCGGCTCAGCGACGGCCGCCACACCGTTGTTGTCGGTCCAGTATTGTCCGGAGTTAGTCATCCGGAGTTTGACGGCGGGAATACCGCGGCCCGTTTCCTGATCAATCACCGTGATGCGGAAATAGGGGGAAGAAGCCGCCGCCGGAGCGGAAAAACACAGCCCGGCAAGGGTCAGAGATAGAAACAGGAAAATAACCGGTAATGTGCGTAACGGCTTCATAGGGGATATCCTCCATTGTGTTGATAAGATCCTGAAGTTGTAGTGCGGACATTTATGTCCGCCTGCATATCGTCAATTGAACTGATATTACCGTGAAGCTTTCAGTTTGGCATCTACCCGTTTTAAACGATGCGACAGAGACACTTGCTCGTCTTCCGAAAACGCGTGGTTTCCGGCCAGCGCGTTTTCAATCACATCCTTTGCCCGGTGATAATCGCGGACGCGATGCTCCAGGTATTTGGCCAGTTCCGAGACGGCGTAAAATTCAACCGGCTCGCAGGCGGCCATTTGCTCCCAGATGCGGGCCGCTTCATCGATTCTACCCGTGCGCTTGAATAACTGCGCCAGCTTCTTCTTCGAAGGGTCTGAAAATTCCAGGCAGGTTTCTTCCCGGAAAATATCCAGTATTTTTTGCACGCCCCGCGCATCGGCGCGTTTCAATAAAAGACGGGCGGCGGCCAGGTAATCGTCGGTATGCGCGTGCTGCGCGCCGGCTTGCGCCGTTAATATCTCAACCAGGTGCACGGTCAGCGTCGCCATGGAAACCACGTCCAGACGGTTGTGCTCAAAGATACCGGCCAGCAAACGCGGATCGCGCCTTCTCAGCCAGTCGAAATAACGCTGCGGAATTTCCCAGCCGGGAATATCGCCTTCCCGCCGGACGCCGAGAACGTCCGACTCCAGGGTGGCCAGGCGGCAGTTTTCCAGGCGATGCCCCAGGAGGCGGCGCGCCGGATGCAGCAGGTCCAGATGCGGCAGCCCCGCCAGATCGCCCTGCAGACGGTTCATAATAAAGCGCGTCGTCAGCAGGTTGACGTCAAAAGCCTTCCCATTGAAGGTCACCAGAAATTTCTTCCGCGCGGCGATTTCTTTCAGATATGTCAGCGCCGCCTTTTCTTCGCCGAAATCGCGCGCCAGAATCTGCCGGACCTGAAAATGGCCTTCTTCAAACCAGCCCAGACCGATCAAAAAGGCCATCGTGCCCGTGCCGCCGGAAAGCCCCGTGGTTTCCGTATCCAGAAACAGGGCATCCGACGGGACAAACCCGCCAAGCAGGGGATTGTTGGCCAGCATTCCCGCCACCGTCATGTCAAAATCAAACGCCTCGTGAATATGGCGGTGGCCGTGGCGGCTTGCGCCGCGCACCGCATTGCTGACCAGGAAAAAACGGCCATGTTCATTTTTGATTTCCTCGCCGTCCAGCACTTCAGCAAGCCCGCAGTTGCCGCGCTCTTTTGCCTCATCCTGCGCCGCCTGGCTTCGTGCAGCCGCCCGGGTAACGATATTGTCTATGCGCCGGCGCAGGTCTTTCAACTGTGCCTGTTTTTCCGGAGATGAAGACGCGGATTCCGGCTTGCCGGTTGTTTTTGCCGCCGCCGTTTCGCCGGTCAGGCGTTTTAATTTATCAATCGACTTCAAGTTTCACCTTCATACCTTCTGTCAGACATCGTATCACAATGATATGGAATCGTCATTACGACGAAAATAAAATCGATGCTTAGCGACAAACGCACCTAAAGGCGCGGACTACATAGGAAAAATACAGTCCGGGTCTTCAGACCCGCATTTTTGCCCCCCGCCCGACTCTTTTGAAATTATACCAGATTTTCATGCGTCGCGTCACGGAAATCTGGCATGGGGGGGGGGGGGAAATAAATTCCTCTGGTCAAACTAAAGGTTGTTCATAAGGGTAATCTGCGAAATCTTCAATCCTCAAAGGACGATTTTTCATACTGGTTGAGCCGTCCCGCTGAAGAACGTGTTGCGGCCGTGGACTATTTGAGAAAACAATATTATGGAAGCACAGAAAGACTTCAAAGAGTTGCTCTGGTTATTCAACTGGCTGATTTCAAAAAGAACGAATGTGGATACTGCTCTCAACGGATAGACGTCCGCCGGTTCAGCCCGCGGTTTATTTCCCTTCCAGCGCCAGGTCGATGATTTTCGGCACGATTTCCTTGGCGGACTTGCCCACTTCCAGCGTGGGGCCGACGCACGACGGGCAGCCGCAGGCGCAGGGGCATTTTTCGATCAGGCTTTTGGCCGCCGCAAGCAGGCTGGCGTGTTCGCGGTAGAGCAGCTCGGAAAACCCGATGCCTCCCGGATAGGAATCAAAAATAAAGATGGTCGGGTCGAATTCGTCGATGCGCGGACCCTCCATCGTCTGCGGCCTTCCGTCGGCAAACGACGTGATGATGCGCCCCGTTTTCCCCTGGCTGACAAACCATTCACCGCTTTTATCTCCCAGCGACCGGTCGATGTCGTGCGTGTCCGCCATCAGGAACATGGCCGATAAATGCTGCAGCGTGTAGGCCAGCGCGGACAGGCCGTCGATGATTTCCGCCGGTGTGAAATCGAGTTTCCGCAGACGGTCGCGGGGGATGGTAAACCAGTAGCTGGTTGTGTGCATGTCTTTTTCGGGCAGGTTGACATCGCCGTAGCCCAGGTTTTCCGATGTGTAGAATTTGATTTTCTTGTAGCCCACCACCTTGCGCACGACCTGGACTTCCCCGTGCTCGACAATCGCGCCGCCCGCCCGTAAATTCTCGAAAGAGTCGATCACCCGCACGTTGGTGTAGGTCATGGCGTCGGTGTAGTAATCGGCGTCCACTTTCCGGACGTAAGCTTTCTTGCGCTCCAGGTCGAGCTTGTCCACATGGTACTGCTCGGAAGCCAGCATGTAGATGGCTTCGTCGTGGACGGCGGTAAAGGCGCTGTCCCAATCGACTTCGGCAATCACCCGGTGATTGCCCGCATCGGTGGTATCCACGACAACGACATTTTCCGGATTGATGGCGCGCAGGCTCACTTCATCGGCGGGATAGCTTTCCGCCGCCCAGTGCCAGCGGTCGTTCGTCCGGTGCAGAACGCCTTTCTCCTCCAGGTATTGCAGAAACTCCTCCAGGTTTTCGCCGCCGAATTTTTCTCCTTTTTCAAACGGCAGTTCAAACGCCGCGCTCTTGATGTGATGCAGGAGAATCAGCAGGTTGTCCGGATTGATGCGGCAATGTTCGGGCGAAAGCGCAAAGAAGTAGCCGGGGTTTTCCATGATGAACTGGTCCAGCGGGTTGCTGCGGGCGATGAGGATCGCCAGGGAGCGCCCCGAACGCCTGCCGGCGCGCCCCGCCTGCTGCCAGGTGCTGGCAATCGAGCCGGGATAACCGGCCATGATGCAGGCTTCCAGGTTGCCGATGTCGATGCCCAGTTCCAGGGCGTTGGTGCTGATGACGCCCATGACCTCGCGTGTGCGCAGGCCGTTTTCGATGTCGCGGCGGAGGTTCGGCAGATAACCGCCGCGGTAGCCGGTGACGAAGTGATCGTCGAGCGGCCTGGACTTGACGAATTTATCCTTGAGGTACTTGGTCAGCACTTCCACATTCAGGCGGCTGGTGGCAAAGACAATCGTTTGAATGTTGTTGCCGATCAGGTCGGAGGCGATCTTGCGGGCGGGCGTCATCGCGCTCTGCCGGATGCCCAGTTCGCGGTTGACGATGGGCGGATTGTACAGGACAAAGGTTTTGGCGGCGGCCGGGGCGCCGCTCTTGTCCAGAAGCGCCACGGGGCGCTCCAGAATTTTTTCCGCATGCTCGCGCGGGTTGGCGACGGTGGCCGAGCAGCAGATGAACACCGGATTGGCGCCATAGAAGCGGCAGATCCGGATCAGGCGGCGGATGACGTTGGCAAAGTGCGAGCCGAAGATGCCGCGGTAAATGTGCAGTTCGTCGATGACAACGTATTTCAGATTTACAAACAGCTTCTGCCACTTGGTGTGGTGCGGCAGAATGCCCGCGTGCAGCATGTCGGGATTGGTGACGACGATGTGCCCCTGCCTGCGGATGGCCTGGCGCGCGTCGTCCGGCGTGTCGCCGTCGTAGGTGAAGGTTTTGATGTCGGCCTGCAGGTCCGTAATCAGGCTGTGGGCTTCGTGCATCTGGTCCTGCGCCAGCGCCTTGGTGGGAAATAAATAAAGGGCGCGCGTTTCCGGTTCGTCCAGGATGCTTTGCAGCACCGGCAGGTTGTAGCACAGGGTTTTGCCGCTGGCCGTCGGCGTGACCAGCACGACATCCTGGCCGCTGTGAACAAAGCGCACCGCCTGCGCCTGATGCCGGTAAAGCCTGTCCATGCCGCGTTTTTGCAGGACGGACAGCAGGCGCGGATTCACCCAAGCGGGGTAGTCTTCCCAGTCTCCTTGCTTTGCCGGTATGTCCACGATTGCCGCCGCGCTGGATGTAAAGCTTTTATTTTTCTTCAGGCGGGCAATCCATTCTTCCAGAGTCAGTTTGGCCATGATTCTCCTTACCTTTTTTTATCCGGATGAGCATTATAAATAAAATACCAAATATCACAACAGCGAATCGTAAAAAGGCGTTGCAATAATCATATTGATGGTTTATCAATGACGCGAATGGCGCGTTGCGCCATCGGCAAGCCATTTTTTGATGAAAGGAGAGTCGCCATGACGTTTTTCAGCATCGATCAAAAAAAATGCAAACGTGACGGTATCTGCGCGGCGGTCTGCCCGGTGCAAATCATCGTCCAGGAGGACAAAAAATCCTTTCCCTCTCTCCTGGAGCATGGCGAGGGGTTATGCCTTAACTGCGGACATTGCGTGGCAGCCTGTCCTCATGGAGCGATCACGCTGGCGGCCATGCCGATTTCCGACTGCCCTCCGCTGGAAAAAGACATTCTCCCGGAAGCAGGCGCATTAAAGCAGCTACTGCTGTCGCGGCGCTCGATTCGTCATTATAAACAAACACCCGTTTCCCGCAAGCTTCTGGCTGATTTGCTGGATGTGGCGCGTTATGCGCCTACCGGAGGCAACAAGCAACAGGTTCACTGGATGGTATTTTCCAACCGCGACGACATCCACAAACTGGCGCAGATGGTGATTGACTTCATGAAAATCATGATTCCCCTGACAACGGACGAGGCGGCGGTGCAACGTTTCCGCCGCATCATCAGCGCCTGGGATAACGGACGGGATCGCGTTTTGCGCGGAGCGCCGCACTTATTTATCGCGCACAGCCCTGCCGATTTGTCCTTTCCCGCGTCCGACTGCGCCATCGCCCTGACCTATCTGGAGATATACGCCCATGCCAAGGGATTGGGAACCTGCTGGGCCGGCTATTTTACAGCGGCGGCCGGTCTGCATGAACCATTGATGAAAACATTGTCCCTCCCTCCGGGACACCAATGTTTCGGCGCGGTCATGCTGGGATACCCGCAGTACAGCTATCACCGGATACCCAAACGCAATCCGCCGCAGATCACATGGCGTTGATTTTGAAGCATCATTCAGCAAGGGAGAAAAAATGAAATGGGAACTTACGTCAACAGCAACATGATCAGCGGTGAATACGTTGTTCACGAAACGAAACTTCACTGGATTACCTTCTTGACTTTAAAAGGCTTCCTGACCTTATTCATCGCTCCGCTCATCGCTTATTGGACAAGCGAGTTCGCGATTACCAACAAGCGCCTCATCATCAAGACCGGCTTCATTTCCCGCAATACATTTGAAATGAACCTGTCCAAAATCGAATCCATCAACGTCAGTCAGAGCATCCTGGCCCGCCTTCTGGGATACGGCACAATTGTGATCATGGGCACCGGCAGCACCCGGGAACCGTTTGACAGGATTAAAGATCCGATGACCTTCCGCAAGAAATTTCTGGAACAACAGGGATAAAAGGCCATGTTGACCAAACAGGCCATCATTGACGAAGCCAAACGGCAGGGGTTTGCCGACATCGGGTTTACGGACGCCGCTCCCTTTGCCACGCAGAGAGACTATCTCCTTGCGCATCAGGAAGAGTACGGATGGGCGGAACAGGCGGGGCTGACTCTTCTTGAAGGCACTGATCCGAAATCAATAATGCCCCGGGCAAAGTCGATCATCGTTTTGCTTCACTCCTATTTTGAAGAATCGTTTCCCCTGCAAATGGAAAGACATTTCGGCCGCTGCTATCTGGACGACGACCGGGTCACGAAAGACGGTTTATCCTTAAAAGCCAAGGCCTTCCGCCAGTTTCTCAGAACCGGCGGCATGGAATCGAAAGCGCCTTTTAACCTGCCGCACCGGCTGGCCGCGGCGCGCGCGGGGCTGGGGACATTCGGCAAAAACAGCCTTTTTTATTCCACCCGCGCGGCACGGGGCAGTTCATTCATCCTGCCGGTTGCGCTAGTGGTTGATGCGGAACTGGAACCGGATCTGCCGACGGTCGGCATCGGCTGCCCCGACTGGTGCCGGAACGCCTGCATCGCGGCCTGCCCGACACGCGCTCTCCAGGGCGGCGGCCGCATTGATCCGCGGAAGTGCATTTCTTATTTATCCTATTACGGCGAAGGATTGACCCCTCCGGAATTCCGCGAACCGATGGGCCTGTGCGTCTATGGGTGCGACCGCTGCCAGAATGTCTGCCCCCGCAACACCCCCTGGCTGACGGAAGTCAAAACGCCCAATCCCCGCGTGGCGGCCAAAGCCCGCGATTTCGGCCTGCCGGAACTGCTGCACATGGACAGGAATTATTTTATAAAGAAAATCTGGCCGCACATGTTTTACATGTCCGCCGATGACCTGTGGCGCTGGCGGATGAACGCCGCCCGCGCGATGGGCAACAGCTCCAATTCCGCCTATATTGCGGATCTGAAACGGGCGCTGGCGGAAAATTCCGATACGCGGGTTCAAGCGATGTGCGCCTGGGCGCTGGAGCGCCTGACAGCGACAGGCTTGTCGGACAAACACTGTCAATTTGTCGGATTTGTTCCCACGCCGAATTCGGACGAATGCTGATACCGGAAAACGCTAAAAAGTTGTATTGTATAGACGCTTTTCAAGGGGTACATGTATTGCATCCGCCATATGTAATACGCCCCGGCGTTTGTGGTGTGGAAATCAGATACGCGTGTCTGACAATCAGGAACAAAGCCGAAGCGGCGGGGCGTACCCCTCCTGAAAAGGAAACAGCGCCAGTTTGAGAAAAAAGCGGGCGGCGGACTTCCCGCCCGCCAGGCAATGGTTATTTCGTTTCTTTGACCACGCTCATGGCTGCGGCGATCAGCGAGGACATATCTCCGAAATTGGCCGGCAGAATCAGCGTGTTTCCCTGCTTGGCCAGATGGCCGAATTGTTCAACCAGTTTTTCCGCCACACGCAGCTGCACCGCTTCCATGCCGCCCTGCGCCTGCACCGCGCCCGCAACAGCTTTTAAACCATCAGCCGTCGCATCGGCGATCGCGCGGATGGCCTCCGCCTGACCGGTCGCCTCATTGATCTGTTTTTGGCGCACCGCTTCCGATTCCAAAACGACTTTTTGCTTCTGGCCTTCGGCCACATTAACCGCCGACTGCTTTTCACCTTCCGATTGCAGAATGACGGCCCGCTTCTCCCGTTCCGCCTGCATCTGCTTTTCCATCGCGTTCAGAACATTTTCCGGCGGCCGGATGTTTTTGATTTCGTAGCGCAGGATTTTGACGCCCCAGGTTCTGGAAGCGTCATTAATCGCCGTAACAATGGCGGAATTTATGGCGCTTCTTTCTTCAAATGTTTTATCCAGATCAATCTTGCCGACTTCGCTTCTCATGGTGGTCTGTGCCAGCTGGATGATGGAAAAGATATAATTGCTGATGCCGTAGGAGGCCATTTGCGGATCGAAGACCTGGACGAAGATCACGCCATCGACTCCGACCTGCACGTTGTCGCGGGTAATGCAAATCTGCTCCGGAATATCGATGGTCTGCTCCTTCAGCGTATGCACGTAAGCTTTCCGGTCAATGAACGGAATAATATAGGTGATGCCCGCATGGAGAACATCGCTGAATTTTCCCAGCCGTTCGATGACGTAGGCGCTCTGCTGCGGAACGATGCAAACCCCTTTGACGATAATGACCACGGCCAGCAAGGCCAGTACAATCAGAACAACTCCCATGATGTTTCCTCCTTTTTTTTAAATTTTAGCAACAGGCTTCACCTTGACACGAATGCCTTCGATGGCTTCAATCTGGACAAAAGCCCCTTCGGGAATAGACTGGGAAACACCGGAAAACGCAATCCAGTCTGAGCCGCGGTATTGAATCGCCCCCTCGCCGCCTGCCGGTATCGCTCGGATCACTTTCACCTTTTCTCCCAGATAATCAGGCGGCGCGTCGGCGTGTCCCGCAAAAAGTTTTTTTGCCGTTTTTCGCAGCAGGAGCAAAAGCATGAGAGACGATATGGTAAAGACGATCAATTGACCCTGGAATGTCGGAGTGACGCCGAGCGAAGTGGTCAGGGCGACAATCAGCGCGCCCAAACCGATAAAACACAGGATAAAACTGACCGTCGCCAGTTCCGCAATGAGAAGAAGAAGACCCACCATAGCCCAGACAAGCGCCGGTGAAAAAGACCAATCAAACATGACTTCCGCCTTTCCGCAGACGTATCATTTTCCGTCCTGCCGGGGTTGCCGCAGACATCCAATCAAACATTCCGATTAAGTGCGGATGAGTATAGGGATAAACCATCAGAGAGTCAATAAAATATTTTTGGCGTAAAATATTTTGACCCGCCGGTATCCGTCAACGCATCGCAAAAACAGTTGTCAAAAACCGTCCAGCAAAGCCGGGTCAGATCGCATGGTTAAATCAGTTCGATGGCCGTGGCCATGGAAACGCCGCCGCCGCCGCATAGGGTGGCCAGACCAAGGGTTTTGCCCCGTTTCTTCAGGGCATGGATCAGCGTCACCATGATGCGGTTGCCCGTGGCGCCTACGGGATGGCCGATGCCAATGCCCGAGCCGTTGACATTGGTAATGTCCCGATTGAGCCCCAGTTCTTTTTCGCATCCGATATACTGGGCCGCAAAAGCCTCGTTCACTTCGATCAGTTCGAAATCCTTCAGGGCGAGATGGGATCGCTTCAGGAGGTCCTTGACCGCCGGAACAGGGCTGAGCCCCATGATGTGCGCATCGCATCCGCCGTATCCGACCGCCCTGATTCTGGCCAGGGGCTTCAGATTCAGTTCTTTTGCCTTTTCGGCGGACATGATCACGGTGGCGCTGGCGCCGTCGTTGAGGCCGGACGCATTGCCTGCCGTTACCTTGCCCGTTTTGGGAATGAACGCGGGCGGAAGCTTGCTTAAATCATCCATGGTGATGCCCGGCCGGAAATGTTCGTCCTTGTCGAAGATCTTCGGCGGCTTGCCCTTTTTCTGAGGAATTTCCACGGGAACGATTTCATCGGCAAAATCACCGCTGCTGGTGGCCCGTTCCACGTTGTTGTGGCTGCGCAGCGCCACTTCATCCATTTCCTCGCGGCTGATGCCGTACATCTGGGCAATAAATTCCGCCGTGTGCCCCATGATATAAGGCTTTCCTTTATACATATCATAGGGCATCTGCCCGGCCAGCGGGGAATCCACGGGAGCCGGATCAAGCCGCGATCCGCACATGAGGCCTTCGATCAGGATATCGTCCAGCGTGCTGTTCTGAAGTCTGCACCCCCAGCGGGCGCCCGGCGCCGCGTATGGCACACCGGACATATGCTCCGCGCCTCCGGAAAGAATAATGTCCGCCAGTCCCGCCTGGATCATCGCCATTCCGGAAATGGTGGCTTCCATGCCCGAGATGCACACCCGGTTAATCGTGGCGGCCACGGATGTGCTGGGAATACCGGCTTTCAGGGCGGCAACCCGGGTCAGATTCAGGGAATTATACGGCTCGAAGCAGTTGCCGAACCGGACATCGTTAATTATGGCCGGATCAACGCCGGCCCGCCGGACAGCTTCCTTCATGACTATACCGGCCAGGTTGACAACATGCAGGTCGCGCAGCGCGCCTCCGAAAGCACCCACGGCGGTGCGGCAGGCGGAAACAATGACCACATCCTTCATCAGGCAATACTCCTTTCCGTTTTTTATGGTTTCCCGAGAGATACCCGGAATTATAGCATGGAATCAAATAAAAAAATATGAAGTCCTGTTTATTTTCTTTCGCTCAGTTCCAGCAGGATGCCGCCGGTGGCTTTGGGATGAACAAAGGCGATTTTCGCGCCGCCTGCGCCGTAGCGCGGTTTTTCGTCAATCAGGCGGACGCCTTTGGCTTTGAGTTCGGCCAGCGCCGCTTCCAGATCATCCACGCGCAGCGCCACATGCTGAAGACCTTCGCCGTTTTTTTCAATATATTTGGCGATGGGACCGTCCGGCGACGTGGATTCCAGAAGTTCAATTTCGGAATCTCCCACGGGGAAGAAGGACACCTTTACTTTTTGTTCGGCTACTTCCTCCACGCCCGTTGACTGGATACCCAGCATTTCATAAAGTTTTGCGCTTTGAGCCAGATTCTTTACTGCAATGCCAATGTGATCAATTTTTAAAATGTTCATAATTTCTCCTTTAAAATAGTTGTCCCTTCAGACATGCCAATACTTTGGCAGCCGCCGTGGCCGGCGTGACGACTCCTTCTGCGACTTCCTGAAGCGATTTGGCAAGTTCACCGGCCGCCGGACTTTCGTAGAACCATTCCTGAACCCCTTCTCGCACTAAAAATTTCAGCCATTCCCTGGCTTGTTCTTTTCGCTTGCACGGCAGCTCCCCGCTGGCCGTCAACTTTTCACGATGATCAAGGATGATTTTTAAAATATTTTCCAAACCGTTCATGGTCAGGGAACTGCATGTGACAACCGGCGGCAGCCAGTTTTGCCGCGGCGCGGCCATCAGATGAAACGCAGTTTCGTACTGGCGTTGTGCGATTTCAGCCTTCGTAATATTATCGCCGTCGGCTTTATTGATGGCCACGGCGTCAGCCAATTCCAGAACCCCTTTTTTAATGCCCTGCAGCTCATCGCCCCCGCCGGCGATCATCAGCACCAGAAAGAAATCCACCATCGACGCCACGGCAACCTCGGACTGCCCAACGCCGACGGTTTCGACCAGAACCGCGTCAAATCCCGCCGCTTCGCATACCAGCATGGTTTCGCGCGTCTTGCGGGCAACGCCGCCCATCGTGTTACCGGATGGCGAGGGACGGATAAAAGCTCTGTCATTTACAGCCAGCTTCGCCATCCGGGTTTTGTCGGCCAGAATGCTGCCGCCCGTTTTGGGGGAACTGGGATCAACCGCCAGAACCGCCACCCGGTATCCCTGCTCCGTCAGCATGTTTCCGAAGCTTTCAATAAAGGTGCTTTTACCGGCGCCCGGCAGACCCGTGATCCCCACCCGCAGGGCTTTGCCTGTCTGAGGCATCAGCTCATCCAGAATTTGCCGCGACAGCGCCTGATCGGCGGGCAAGGCGCTTTCCACCAGCGTGATCGTTTTGGCCAGCATCCGCCGGTCGCCGCCGAGAATCCCCCGGATATAGGTTTGCGCATCTCTTTTTTCCATCGGTTGTTCATCCCCGCCGCTGTTTATAACGGAATGACGCATGTTCGGCAACCGAAATTTTCATCGCCGTAAGATGAACCTTCCGCCATTTCCTCCGACAAAAATGTGCAATAAAATCATTGACAATCAAAGGCATCTTCCCTATAGTGCGTTGCACGGTAAAGTAATGTTTTACCGGTTTATCTTATCGGTTCACCGGACAATAGCTCGGGCTGTTATTTGTTCTAAATTTTTTCATGGATGGAGGTTTATCATGAACTGCAAAAGTCGTCTGTCTCTTCCCTTTTCTCATGTCTGTCTGATTTTATTGATCATCATCGCAACCGGCCTTTCGGGATGCGGCGGAATGAAAGACGGAGCGCATGCCAAAGGCCCCATTCCCGTCACGGTGATGACGGTAAAAACACAGGACACGCCTCTTGATATCGAGTTTGTCGGCACGACGGAAAGTTCTCATCAGGTTGAAATCCGCGCCCGCGTGGAAGGCTTTCTGGAAAGGAAAACCTATGAGGAGGGCGGAAGGGTCCGGGCCGGTCAAACCATGTTCCAAATCGACCGCCGCCCGTTTGAGGCGGCTCTCCAGCAGGCCAGGGGAGCATTAGCCCAGCAGGAAGCCAAGTTGATCAACGCCGAAGCCACCCTGAAACGGGTCCGTCCCCTGGCGGAAAAAAACGCCGCCAGCCAGAAAGACCTGGATGACGCCATCAGCGCGGAAAAAACCGCCCGCGCAGCCGTGTTTTCCGCGCAGGGCAGCGTCCAGGACGCGGAACTGAAGCTTAGTTATACCACCATCACGTCCCCGGTTGACGGATTGGCCGGACGCGCAAAAAAGCAGGAAGGCAGCTATATTTCCATGGGACAGGACAGTCTGCTGACTTACGTAGCCAAAATCGATCCGATCTGGGTGGACTTCAGCATCTCGGAAAATGAGAACCTCAAACTCAATGATCAGGTAGCGAAGGGTCTTTTCACCATGCCCAAGGGTCAGGCTTTCGAAGTGGAAGTTCACATGGCAGACGGGTCCATCTTCCCACACAAGGGCAAACTTAATTTCGCCGATCCTTCCTTCAGTTCCGAAACCGGCACCTACCAGGTCCGCGCCGAGATTCCCAACCCCATCCACTCCCCGAAGGTCATCCGTCCCGGTCAATTTGTGCGTGTGCACCTGCTGGGCGGCATCCGCCCCAATGCCGTTCTGGTTCCCAGAACCGCGGTCAGCCAGGGCGCACAGGGTTTTTTCGTCTGGATCGCCGGCAAGGACGGAAAGGCGGAATTCCGCTCCGTGCAAATCGGCGACTGGCATGGAGATAACGTGTTCATCGACGGCGGGCTCGCCGCAGGTGAACGGGTCATCCTGGATAACCTGCTCAAAATGTCTCCGGGCGCTCCCATCAAGATTGAAGCGGCAGGACCCGCCAAAAGCCATACGCCCGCCGGAAATCAGAAGTCACCGGCGCAGCCGGTGAAACATTAGGCGGAGGCTCAAGATGATCTCTCATTTTTTCATTGACCGTCCCATTTTCGCCTCCGTCATTTCCATTATCATCGTCATCGCGGGGCTGGTGGCCATGAGCAATCTGCCCATCGCCCAGTATCCGGATATCACGCCTCCCGTGGTGACCGTTTCGGCCACCTACCCGGGCGCCAGCGCCGATGTCATCTCCGAAAATATCGCCGCCCCCATTGAACTCCAGGTCAACGGGGCGGATAATATGATCTATATGAATTCGACAAGCTCCAGCTCGGGCATGATGAACCTCAGCGTCTATTTCAACATCGGCACAGACCCGGATATGGCCCAGGTGGATATCCAGAACCGGGTCAATCAGGCCCTGCCCCAGCTTCCCCAGTCCGTCCAGCAGCAGGGCGTCGTCGTCAGCAAAAAATCCAGCAGCTTCCTGATGGTCATCGGCGTCTATTCTCCCAACAACCGATATGACGCACGCTACGTCGCCAATTACGCCAATCTGTATATCCTGGATGCCATTAAACGCATCCCCGGCGCCAGCGAGGCCGCGATTCTGGGCATGCCCGACTACGCGATGCGCATCTGGCTGAAACCGGATCGGCTCATCCAGCTCGGCATCACGGCGTCCGACGTGGCCAGCGCCATCAAGAATCAAAACCAGCAGTTCGCCGTGGGGAAGATCGGCCAGGCCCCCACGAAAGGCCGCGTGGAACAGACTTTCTCCGTCACGACGAAGGGACGCCTTCTGGAGCCTGCCGAATTCGAAAATATCATTCTGCGATCGAACAGTGAAGGCGCAGCCATCGTACGTCTGAAGGATGTGGCCCGCGCGGAGCTGGGCGCCAGGGACTATGGCCTGCGCAGCCGCCTGAACGGCAAGGAAGCCACGGTCATCGCCGTGTATCAGCAGGCCGGCGCCAACTCCCTGCAGGTTTCCGAGCAGGTGGAAAAAACCCTGAAGGAACTGAAGAAAGGTTTTCCCGATGGGCTGGATTACAAAATCGCCATGGACACGACCAAGTTTGTGCGGGCTTCCATCAAAGAAGTCATTATCACCTTTTTTGAAGCCTGCCTGCTCGTGATCATCGTCGTCTTTTTGTTCCTGCAAAGCGTCCGGGCCACGATTATCCCCATCATGGCCGTACCGGTTTCGATTATCGGCACGTTTATCGGCATGATGCTTTTCGGGTTTTCCATCAACATGCTGACCCTTTTCGGCATGGTGCTCGCCATCGGCATCGTCGTAGACGACGCGATTGTCGTCATTGAAAACGTGGAAAGAAATATGAGGGAATTCCACCTGTCCCCCAAAGATGCAGCCAAGAGAGCCATGGAAGAAGTTACGGGACCGGTTGTGGCCATCGTGCTGGTCCTGTGCGCCGTTTTCATCCCGGTCGCATTTCTGGGCGGCATGACGGGACAGCTCTACAAACAGTTCGCCATCACCATCGCCATCTCCGTTGTTTTTTCCGGCATTGTCGCCCTGACCCTTTCACCCGCGATGGCGGCCATCCTCCTGAAACCCACGCACGGAAAGAAAAACTGGTTTTTCAGACAGTTTGAAGCAAAATTCGCCAGCCTGACGGAAGGCTATTCACGGGGCGTCCAGCTCCTGATCAAACGCGCGGCGGCGGCCTTGTGCATCTTCGTCATCATGGTTGTCAGCGTCGTTGGCCTGTTCAAATATATTCCCACCAGTTTTGTCCCTTCCGAAGACCAGGGGTACCTGCTGGGCGTTTCCATTCTGCCCGATGCGGCCAGCCTGGACCGGACCCAGTCTTTGAATCAAAAGGCGAAAATGATTTATGAAAAACATCCGGCCATTGAGAACATCGTGGAAGTGGACGGCTACAGCCTCTTGGACGGACAGTTGAAAACCAACGCGGGCCTGCAATTCCTTTCCCTCCGGGAATATGAGGAAAGGCAACGAGAGGAACTCCAGGCGCCGGCAATTATTAAAAAAATGTCCCAGACCTTTATGGGCCTGCGGGAAGGCTTTGTTATGCCCCTGAATCCCCCGTCCATTCCCGGCCTGGGCGTCACCGCCGGATTTGAATTCTGGATCCAGAACCGCGGCGCCGGAGACATGTCCAAGATGGAAGCAGTAGCCAAGGATTTTGTCGCCAGAGCCAAAAAACTGCCTGAACTGCAAGAAGTCAGGACCCTCCTGAATGTCGAATCCCAGCAGCTCATGGTGGATGTGGACCGGGAGAAATCGGAAAATCTGGGCGTTCCCGTGGAAGATGTATACACCACGCTCCAGATCCTCTTCGGCTCCTCCTATGTCAGCCAGTTTACGAAATTCAGCCGCCTCTGGCAGGTTATCCTCCAGGCGGAGCCGGAATACCGGTCCCGTCCCAGCGATATGGATCAGATCTACGTCCGGTCGAAGAGCGGCAACATGGTCCCCCTGAAAGCCCTCGTGAAGAAAAAATATGTCACTGGTCCGGATCTGGTGACCAGGTTTAACAATTTTCCCGCCGCCAAAGTCATCGGCGGACCGGCGCCCGGCTACAGCTCCGGCGAAGCCATCGCCGCCATGGAGAAGCTGGCCGCGGAAGTTCTTCCCGAGGACTTCTCTTACGCGTGGAGCGGCGAATCATTCGAGGAAAAGAAATCGGGCGGAACAACGGCGATCGTCTTTGTTTTCGGCCTGATTATGGTTTTCCTGATTCTGGCCGCCCAGTACGAAAAATGGTCTCTGCCCTTCGGCGTCCTCATGGCCGTACCCTTCGCCATTTTCGGCGCTCTGCTCGCCATCTGGCTCCGGGGCCAGGATAACGACATCTATTTTCAGATCGGCCTCATCACACTGATCGCCCTGGCCGCAAAAAACGCCATTCTTATTATTGAATTCGCTGTTTTGAAGCGTGAAGAAGGTTTAAGCCCTTACGACGCGGCGGTCCAAGCGTCAAAAATGCGCCTGCGCCCCATTGTGATGACATCCCTGGCGTTTATCCTGGGCTGCGTACCCCTGGCCATCGCCAGCGGCGCATCCGCCAACAGCCGCCATTCTATCGGAACAGGCGTGATCGGCGGGATGCTGGGCGCAACGCTGGTCGCCGTCTTCTTCATTCCCCTGTTCTATTTCCTCCTGGAAAAAATGACCGGGCGTTCCGGAGGACCGGACAGGCAGGAA
Source organism: uncultured Smithella sp. (assembly GCA_964491435.1). Taxonomy (GTDB): domain Bacteria; phylum Desulfobacterota; class Syntrophia; order Syntrophales; family Smithellaceae; genus UBA8904. The sequence continues at coordinate 12,963 of CAZBGE010000006.1, read as the reverse complement.
GCGTCTGGCGGAGGGACGCCCACAGCGCCGGACGGGAAAAATCCGGAAAAGGAGGAAAACATCATATGATCAGAAAATTATTAATTTATTCCACAATCCTCCTGTTACTTGGATGCGCAATCGGTCCGGATTACAAGCGCCCGGACATCGAAACGCCGGCGCAGTGGCGCTTTGAGCATAAGGATGCGCAAACCCTGGTAAACGCCCGCTGGTGGGAACAGTTTGGGGATCCCGTCCTGAACGGATTTATCGAAACTGCGCTCAAAGAAAATAAGGATTTGCTCATCGCGGCGGCCCGGATTGAAGAATACAGCGGCCGGTATGTGGCGGCCCGGGGCGATCTTTTTCCCAAGGCGCAGGCGGACGCATCCGCCCAGAAACAACGGGCCACGGAAAAAGGATATACATCTTGGCCCGCCGGCGTTGATAATCCTTATACCAGCTATTCGGTCTCCGTCAGCGCCAGTTGGGAAATCGATCTCTGGGGAAAGCTGCGGCGTTCCACGGAATCAGCCAGGGCGGATCTTCTTTCCCGCGAGGACGCCCATCGCGCCGTTTTGCTGTCTCTGACCGCATCCGTGGCGGGCGCCTATATCGACTTGCGGGATTACGACCGCCAGCTTGACCTTGCCCGGGAAACGCTCAAGACCCGTGAAGAATCCCTCGAAATTTACAAATTGCGCTTTGAAGCCGGCGTCATTTCTGAACTGGAACTCAGCCAGATCCGTTCCGAGTATGAAAACACGCGGGCCACGATTCCCCAGATCGAAAAGAGCATCGGCCAGCAGGAAAATGCTTTAAACCTTTTGTTAGGACGCAATCCGGGCCCGGTTAACCGGGGGTTGACCATCGATCAGTTGAAACTTCCCGCCGTTCCGGCGGGACTGCCGTCCGGCCTCCTGGATAGACGTCCCGACATCCGGCAGGCGGAGCAGGATCTGATTTCGGCCAATGCCAAGATTGGCGTCGCGCGGGCGGCTTACTTCCCTTCTGTCTCGCTGACGGGAACATACGGATCGGCCAGCGCCGACCTCTCCAATCTGTTTTCAGGACCGGCTCAGATCTGGAACCTGGGCGCCAGCGTCAGCGTGCCCATTTTCACAGCCGGACGCACCTGGGGACAGGTGAAGGCGTCCGAGGCGATTCAGAAGCAGGCGCTTTTAACCTACGTCAAAACAATTCAGACCGCCTTCAAGGAAGTGGAAGATTCTCTTGTGGATCAGGATCGGACCAGAGTCAAACTGGACGCCCTGTCCAATCAGGTCGCCGCCCTGCGCAATTACCGGGATCTCGCCCGCCTGCGCTATGAAAACGGATATAGCAGCAACCTTGAGGTTCTTGACGCGGAGCGGAATCTTTTCAACATTGAATTAAGCTACATCCAGGCCCGCGGCGGCCTGTTTCACGCTTTGATCAATCTTTACAAGGCCATGGGAGGCGGATGGGCGATCGACAAAAACAAGGCGGAAGCACAGGAAGCGGCGGTTCAGGGACAATAAGGTGAAGAAAAGGCTCTGAGCCGCCAGCCTGCTGCTCAATATCCCATAAAAGTCTTGAGTTTATTGATCTCTTCCATAAGCTTGGCAAAACCCGGAATGGTCAGGGATTGGGGGCCGTCGGAAAGCGCTTTTTCCGGTTCGGGATGAACCTCCACCATCACACCATGCGCCCCCGCGATCAAAGCAGCTTTTGCCATCGGAGGCACCAGGCTGCGTTTTCCGGTAGCGTGAGACGGATCAACAATAATGGGAAGATGGGAAAGTTCTTTGATGATGGGAACGACAGACAAATCAAGAGTATTGCGGGTAGCCGTTTCAAAGGTCCGGATGCCGCGTTCGCAAAGTATGACCTGAGAATTTCCTTCAGCCAGGATATACTCCGCCGCCGCCAGAAATTCTTCAATGGTGGCGCTAAGACCCCGTTTCAGGAGCACCGGTTTCCGGAGGCGTCCCACTTCCCGGAGGAGATCAAAATTCTGCATGTTCCTGGCGCCCACCTGAAGAACATCCACATAGCCCGCCACAAGGTCAACATTTTCCGAAGTCATCACCTCAGAGACGAGCGCAAGACCCGTTTCCTGTTTCGCCAGGGATAAAAGCTTCAGCCCTTCCTCCTTCAAGCCCTGAAACGTATAGGGACCTGTCCGGGGCTTGAAAGCGCCGCCCCTTAATAATGAGGCGCCGGCGGCCTTAACGGCCCTCGCTGTCCGGAGAATCTGATCTTCGCTCTCCACGGCGCATGGTCCGGCGATGACGACGGGACTTCTTCCTTCGCCGATTTCTACGCCGCCGGTTTTGATCACCGTCGGCCGGGGATGAAAATCACGGGAGCCCATCTTATAGGGTTTGGAAACATGGATCACTTCCTTCACACCGGGCAAATCGCGGATGGAAAGGTCATCCACATATCCTTTGTTGCCCAGAACACCAATGGCGGTTCTTTCGCTTCCGGGAATGGAAGAAGCTTGTAATCCCATCTTTTCCACCGCCGTGATCACGGCGCTAATTTGCTTTTGGGTGGCGTTGCGATGCATAACGATTAACATTTTGTTTGCTCTCTCTTTTGCTCGCCGCCGGGCGCATTTCTTCAAAGATTTGTTCTGACGCAGTTTCAGTAAATCCCCATGGCGCAGCCGGCGGCAAGCGTGCCGCCCAGCTCACGGCATTGTGCGAGAATTTCTTCCGTGATTTTTCCCTTGGCGATGACCGGCGCAAAAACCGTTTTGAATTTGTAGCCCAGGGCGATGCGTTCAATGGCGCGCAGCGCGCCGGTTCCGTCATTGCCCGCGCTGATAAAGACGGCAAAAGGCTTGCGAAAGACCCCGTCCTGGGCCTGGACGTAAGTCCGGTCAAAAAAATCCTTCAGCATTCCGGACATGTAGCCGAAGTTTTCCGGCGTGCCGCAAGCCAGTCCGTGGCAGCCCAGCAAATCGTCAAGGTTCGCTTCGGATGCTTTTTTGAGGATGACTTCGACGCCGTCAATCGCTTTCGCGCCTGCAGCGACGGCATCAGCCATTTGTTGCGTATGTCCCGTCTGGGAATGGTAAACGATTAAAATCCGGGTCATGGCATTTTGCCGATGATGCCTAAAAAACTTTCCGGCTTTAACGATGCGCCGCCGACCAGCGCTCCGTCAATATCTTCCATGCCGCCAAGTTCGCCGATGTTGTCTTTGGTGACGCTGCCGCCGTAAAGAATGCGGATGCCGTCAGCCGCTACGCCGTATAATTCCTTCAGGAGGCTTCTGATGAAGGCGTGAACTTCCTGAGCTTGCGCGGATGTCGCCACCTTGCCCGTTCCGATAGCCCAGACCGGTTCATAGGCGATGACGACATTGTCGATTGCCTCAACTCCCGCCAGTGCGCCCCTGACCTGGCGATTGACAACGGTCTGAGTAACGCCTTTGACCCGTTCCTCATCCGTTTCGCCGACACAGACCATCGGCGTGAGACCGGACGCCAGCGCTTTTTTTACTTTGGCATTAATGCTTTCATCGCTTTCCAGAAAGTATTTCCGGCGCTCGGAATGGCCGAGAATCACATACTTGCAACCGGCATCCCTGAGCATGACCGGTGAAACCTCGCCGGTGAAAGCTCCTTTGTCTTCACTGTGCATATTTTGCGCGGCCAGCGCGACGGGTGATTCCTTGATGACGGCGCCGACGCTATACAGAGAAGTAAACGGCGGCGCCACAACGACTTCGCCGTTTTTCAACCCGCTGGCGCCGTCTTTAATCGCACAAGCCAGCGCCACAGATTCATTAATCGTGTTGTGCATTTTCCAGTTACCGGCAACGATCCATTTTCTCATTGATTTCCTCCATTTTAGCCTAGTGCGGCTACGGCAGGCAGGGTCTTGCCTTCCAGCAGCTCCAGAAATGCGCCGCCGCCGGTGGAAATGTAGGATATTTTATCGCTTTTGCCCGTCTTGTGAATGGCCGTATCGGTATCGCCCCCGCCGACAATCGTCAGAGCGCCGGAAGCAACCGCCGCATCCACCAGTGTGAAAGTCCCTTTGCTGAAAGGAGCAAGTTCAAACATCCCCAGGGGACCGTTCCAGACAATCGTTTTGGCGGTTTTCACCGCCTCGGAAAAAGCCGCAATGCTGGCGGGGCCGATGTCCAGTCCCATCCAGTCATCCGGAATGTTTTTGACATCCACGATTTTTGTTTCGGCCTCGGCCGACGCCGCCTGGGCAATGACCGCATCCGCCGGAAGGAGGAACTGCACGTTTTTGGCTCTGGCCTTGTCCATGATTTTCAAAGCCAGCTCCAGCATATCCGTTTCGCAGAGGGACTTGCCGACATTGAATCCCTGGGCTTTCAGGAAGGTGAAAGCCATGCCGCCGCCGATGATCAGCCGATCGACATTGTCCAGTACATTTTCCAATACCTTGATTTTGTCAGATACTTTGGCGCCGCCGATAATGGCGGCCAGGGGGCGGGCGGGATTTTTCATAGCCTTGTTGAAATATTCAATTTCATTTTTCAGGAGAAAACCAGCCGCGCAGAGGGGCACAAATTTGGTGATGGCGGTGTTGGAAGCAGCCGCGCGGTGCGAAACAGCAAATGCGTCGTTGATATAGACGTCGCAAAGCCTGGCTAGTTCCTGCGCAAACGCGTCATCATTTTTATCCTCGCCCGGATGGAAGCGCAGGTTTTCCAGCAGAATCACATCACCCGCTTTCATGGCGGCGACAGCCTGCAAAGCGGCATCCCCGATGCAGTCGTCAATAAAGGGAACTTCCCTGTGCAACAGTCCGGCCAGAACCGGCGCCACCGGCTTCAGGGAATATTCTTCAACTCTTTTACCTTTGGGCCGTCCAAGATGGGATGTCACGATCGCCCTGGCGCCCTTTTCCCGGATGTAATTGAGCGTTGCCAAACTGGCTTTCACACGGGTATCGTCCGTGACTTTGCCTGACTTGTCCATCGGCACATTGAAATCCACCCTCACCAATACCTTTTTTCCACTGACATCAATCTGGTCTAAGTACTTCATGCGCATTACCTCTCTTTACGTATTTTCATTTCATGATAAACAGCAGGAGTTCCAGCATACGATTGGAGAAACCCCACTCGTTGTCATACCACGAAAGTATTTTTGCCATTTTACCGCCGATGACGTTCGTACTGGGCAAATCCACAATCGAGGAATGGGGATTGCCGTTAAAATCCCTGGAAACCAGCTCTTCTTCCGAGCACAGCAAAACTCCCTTCATCGCGCCTTGCGAGTATTCCTTGAGCTTGGCGTTGATTTCCTGCTTATTGGTTTCGCGCGAAAGGGTCGCCACAAAATCAACCAGGGAAACATTAGGTGTGGGAACACGAATCGCCAGACCGTCCAGCCTGCCTTTCATTTCAGGAATGACTTCCGCGATGGCCCTGGCCGCGCCGGTGGTGGTGGGGATCATCGAAAGCGCGGAGGCGCGCGACCGGCGCAGATCCTTGTGCGGTTCATCAAGGACCACCTGATCGTTGGTGTAGGAATGGATCGTGGTCATCAACCCCTGTTCCACGCCGAATTCCTCATGCAGGATTTTCACAATAGGCGCCAGGCAATTGGTGGTGCAAGAACCCATGGAAATAACATGATGCTTCAAACGGTCATAATCCTGCGGATTGACTCCGAATACAACGGTAATATCCGCCCCCCTGGCCGGCGCGGAAATAACCACTTTCCTGGCGCCTGCCTTGAGATGTTTTTCCGCTCCTTCGCGGTCGGTGAATCTTCCCGTGCTTTCCAGAACGACATCCACCCCCAAATCCCTCCAGGGCAGATCTTCCGGGTCGCGAACGGAAAAAGCCTTCATTTCCCTGCCGTTAACCATGATGGCGTTGGGTGTGGATTTCACATCAACGGGAAGTGTGCCGTGAACGGAATCATATTTGAGCAGGTGGGCAAGAGTTTTGGCGTCGGTCAGATCATTAACGGCCACGAACTCCACATTATTGTTTTGATAACCGGCCCTGAATACCAACCGGCCGATCCTGCCGAATCCGTTAATTGCAATCCTTACAGCCATATTCACCTCCTCGGGAGTATGGTAAAAAAGATTAAACAAAAGGCCCAAGCTTGTCAACCCATTTCTCTTTTTACAGGCAAGGCGGCAAGATGATCCTTTCTTTTCCATGAACGACATAAAACCGCTCATAGACGGCGCGGATGACGCTCAGAATATTGTAGCGGCGCAAAAGTCTTACGCTCAGCGACGTGGGCGAGGCGCGCGTGATCAGGACGGGCGCGCGGGCGTTGATGATTTTAAAAGCGATCTCGCTGGAGATGCGGCCGGTGGAACAAATCATTTTATCTTCCAGGCTGATGTTATGAATGACCGCATGGCCGATGACTTTGTCGATGGCGTTATGCCTGCCGATCTCATCGAAAAAAACTATTTTTTCACCGGCCAATGAATACAGGGCCGCGCCGTGGACACCGTGCGTGCTTTCGTGCTCCTGCGAGGAGGTCAGAAATTCATGCATGACGTCCATGATGACTTCCGCGCGGACCGCCGGAAGATATGGACGGATCAGGTCGTCGGCCGGCAAATCCTTTTTTGTCCGCCCGCCGGCGGCGGAAATCGTTTTTATCCGGTCGAGTTTTTCCGCCAGGATTTTGTCCTGCGCCAAAACCACGTTCACCGTCAGGCCGCTCTCGTCAACCGCCAGCTCTTTAATCTGATCCATGCCGGTGATCATGCCTTCCGTCAGCAGGTATCCGGTAATATGCTCGTGCAGATACGTGCCGGAGGTGGCCATTGTAATGTACGGCCTGTCGTTGATTTTCAGCATGACCGCATATTCCGCGGAAAACGGCAGCGTCACTTCGCGCAAATTTCCGTCCCGGTATTCATGCAGAATCACATTTTCATAAGTTGACAGCGTCATGTTTTTCACCCGTTTTTTTCTTCCTGTTATCAGGAATAATAAAGATTGACAAGCGTCCGGCAAATTTCCTAAATGACGCCTGTGTGGAAAAATAGTGAACGATGGAGGAAAGATGATCAGCCGTACAGCCGCCGTTTTAATTCTTGTTGATATTCAGGAAAAGCTGGCCCGGGTCATGGATGGCAGGGAAAGCCTGGTAGAAAACAATTGCAAACTTGTGGATGGCTTTCAGGCGCTGGGCCTGCCGATTCTGGTCACAGAGCAGATACCGGCAAAAATCGGCCCGACAGTTCCAGAGCTTTCGGAAAAGCTGGCGGGCGCTGGGCCGGTGGTCAAGGAAAGCTTCAGTTGCTGGGGGGAACCGGCTTTTCGCGAACGCCTCGAATCCCTGAGCCGCCGTCAGGCAGTCCTGACCGGCATTGAATGCCACGTCTGCGTTTATCAGACGGCGCTGGACTTAATGGCCAACGGTTACACCGTCCATCTGGTTACAGACGCGGTCTCGTCCCGGACGCCGGCAAACCGGGACGTCGGCATCGCGGCCATGAAAAGCGCCGGGGCTCATCTGACCTCCACGGAAATGGTTTTGTTTGAACTCCTGCGCACCGCCGCCGACCCGCGGGCGCGGGAAATATTTAAAATTGTGAAGTAAAATAAAGGATTGGACATGCTCAACATTGAACAGTTCCGCTACGGGGACAATCTGGCCTATCTTCTTTACGGCAGCACCGAAGCCATGGCCATCGATGGAGGCGCCTGGCAGGAAATCCTCGCGTTTCTGGAAAAGCACAAATTATCGCTGAAATACGTCACCAATACGCACCGGCATTACGACCACACGCCGGGCGACGAGCACCTGCTGAAAAAAACCAAAGCCGTTTTTCTGGACTGCGCGAAACTGGCCGACAACGAAACGATTATCGTTGATGACGAGCCGGTTGTCGTTTACCGGACGCCGGGTCATTCCGCCGATTCGGTCTGCTTTCACACCGGCGATAATCTCTTGACCGGCGACACGCTGTTCAACGGCACGGTCGGCAATTGTTTTTCCGGAGACATGAAGGGGTTTTTCCATTCCCTCCAGCGCCTGATGGCCCTGCCCGATGACACACGTATTTTTGCCGGCCATGACTATGTCCGCGATTCGCTGGTTTACGCAAAACATCTGGAGCCGCAGAACAAGGAGATCGACCGCTTCCGGCAATCTTATGATCCGGATTTTCTTTATTCCACGCTGGCCGAAGAACGCCTGATCAATCCTTACCTGCGATTCAATGAGGAAAGCATTGTCAAAATGATTGTCAAAAAAGGCCTGCCGCACGAAACCGAATGGGAGCGCTGGAATTCACTGATGTCCATTGATTAGCGCCTTGACCAAAGTTCCGGTAGCACATATGAAAAATCATGTACCCTCTGCCACATCGCCTCAATCGATGTAGTGCGTGGCTTGATGGCGCTTATCACGGTACTAAAGACCAGGACTACAGGAACTTCCATGCGCGGGCCTGATCACCTGAAGTCATAAATGTAGCGCGTAGCTTCGGCTGCGCGTGAAACTGGCCGGATAACCATTCGGGTCAAGCAAGGTCTGCGCTATGTTCTTTGGCGGCGGGATTTTGCTGATGGTGAATTCTCCTGCGGGAAAGCGCCATGACCAAGCCGCCCAGTCCGAGGGTGATGGCCATAATTTTGATGACGATCCCAATATAGAAAGGCGCCCAGCCCAGCAGCCACAACAGGCTCAAACCAACCATCGTCTCTTTTACAAGTGATTTCCTGGTATTACGGAAAAGCCTGGCAATTATGAACTTGCCGACCAGCGAACCAAACGCAATGAAGCCGATGATCGCGGCTAAAAGCAGAGCGGCGAAGGCGGCTGGTATCAAAAAAATACCGACGAGCGAAATGGCCAGCAGCATAAAAAAGGGCGCCATCAACAGAGTCGTCAAAACCCCCCAGAAAAATGATTTTAACTTATGCTCCTCAATAGCTTCGGCAATGACCGTCAAGGGACGGGGAATCAGCAAAGTCATAAAAAGCGCGATCATCAGGATAATGGCAAAAAAGCACAGGGAAATCACGTCCAGAATCAGGGACCAGCCGGACATCTCCCCCCGCACGACCGAGTGAAAGGCTTCCGCAAGAGTGTTGGAGTTGATTTCTGTAATGTCGCCATAAACATGCGCGCCGCTGCCCCTGGCCACCACACCGCCCATGACAATGACATTTCCCCGCACGACAGCGTCGTTGGTCAAAACGACGGATCCGCCGATGGCCAGAACATTTTTTTCCACCAGCCCGCGAACGGTAATCTGTCCGCCGAGGGTGACGACATTATCCACCTGCTGTTCTTGCTCCACGGTTATGTCGCGGCCGGCTCCCAAAATGTTTTTGGCGTCAGCGGGTGACGGAGGTAAAAGCATCAAAACGAAAGCAATAACGGCGGCAAGTTGAATTTTCATGGATGGACCTTACACATCACCCGCGGTTTGTTGACGGGCAAGATATTTCTGCCGGACGTAAGCGATAAAACCCGGCATGACGGAGATAATGATAATCGCCATAATCACGAATGTAAAATTGCTTTTGACTTTTGGTATGTTTCCAAAAAAATAACCGCTCAAAAGGAAAAGGAAAACCCAGGCAACTCCGCCGATGATGTTATACAAAATGAATCTGGAGTAAGTCATCGCGCCGACGCCGGCCACAAAAGGAGCGAAGGTGCGAATAAACGGCATGAAACGGGCGATAATAATGGTTTTCCCGCCGTGCTTTTCATAAAATTCGTGCGTTTTGATCAGGTATTTCTTTTTGAAAAAACGGCTGTCCTCATAATGAAATACTTTTGGCCCGATATAATGACCGATGGCGTAATTAACTGTGTCGCCGGCAATCGCCGCGACGCAAAGTAAAATTAACAGCGCTTCAATATGCAAAGCTCCCAGAGCGGCCAGCGCACCCAATGCAAAAAGGAGCGAGTCCCCCGGAAGAACCGGCGTGACCACCAGGCCGGTTTCGCAAAAAACAACCAGAAATACAATAACATAAGCCCAAACGCCAAAGCTGTGGACGATCATCGGCAGGTACTTGTCCAGGTGAATAAAAAAATCAATGAAATAAAAAATGATTTCCATAGCTAAGCGCTGCTCATTTCCCGCGGCGGATAATTAATAATGACGCGAGGCACCCTATATAAGGTTAAGGGGGGACGTGTCAACATGAAAAAAAAATCAAGTTTGAAACATGGGTTGCCGATAAAAAATGCAGTAGACTGTTTATTATGGGAGACAATTATGGATTGGCGTATCGCATCGGAAACCGTGGATTATTTATTTACCGCAGCAGCAGCCAACTCACAGGCGAAAATGGATTCTCTCGCCGCGAACGCCTTGGGGCAGGGAATTGACTTATTTCAGGACGAAAAATACGAGCAAGCCATTGTCGCTTTCCGAAAAGCAGCCGCCCTGTCGCCTTCAACCGACAACGCCGCAAAAGCCTATGACTACATGGGCCAGTCCTACCTGAAACTGGAAAAAACGGATCAGGCTATCAAAACCTACCAGGAAGCCATCCGGCTTTTTCCAACTGACGAAACATTCCGCAGAACACTTGGCGATATATACTTGCAGGAGGAAATGTTCGATGAAGCCATCGAACAGTATGAAGCAGCGGTAAAAATCAATTCCAATGACGCGGAATCCAGCTATTCGCTGGGCCAGGCCTATCTCAAAACAGGCGAACTGGAAAAGGCTGCGCAGCAGTTCAGCAATGTCGCGCGGGTCAGTCCGTCAAGCGCAACGGGATATTATGGACTCGGCCAGGTCGCCCGCGCCGAAGGGGATACCGAAACCGCCGTTTCCATGCTGACCAAAGCCATCCGCGTCAATAAAGATTTTGAAATCGCCTATGTCGAACTGGGTTACACTTACGCCGACATGGGTGATTTTCAAAAGGCCGATGAAATTCTCACCACATTGACAGCCAAAGGTTCCGGTAAAACAACTGATCTGCAAAATTATATTTCCGAAGCCGAAAACCCCAGGTTCATCGCCGCCTTAAGCACGAATGGCTTTAATTCCAAGCTGGGCCCGAAAACCGAAGTCAAGACGTTGAGCGCCACGCTGGCCGAGGCAAACAAAACAAAACTTTTCTCAATGAATATCGCGTTTTCCAAGGATATGGATGAAGCATCCATCATCAACCCTTATAACTGGAAAATATCGCGGGCAACCATTCGGGACAATGGCGGCGTTTATAATTACGGTCTGACCCCGCCGGCCACGGAAGCTTCTATTTCCGAGATACCTGAATCCGTTACCTTCAACAAGGAAACTAATACGGCGACCATTCGTTTCCGGATTTCTCAAAACGCCACGGCAAACGCGACAATTGATCCCGAACATATTGTTTTTAAATTCAGCGGCATCGATGCTTACGGTAAAGCCATGGACACATCCGCTGACGAATATGCGGGCTTCTCCGGCATCGCCTAAAAAAGACTTCAATTTCATCTTTACAAAACCTGATCTTCCTGATTAAAGTCAGCCAATAAAAATTCAGGAGAATTTTCATGGTTCAGGCGCATCTTCCCGAATATGACTATGATATGATCATTATCGGCGGCGGGCCGGCAGGCTACACAGCCGGCATTTACGCGGCGCGCGCGGCGCGCAAAACACTGCTGGTCGAAGGCGCGGGAACGGTCAGCCAAATCACGATTACGGACATGATTGAGAATTATCCGGGAATTCCCGACGGCATTGGCGGGTATGAGTTGATGCAATTATTTAAGAAACAGGCGCTGAAATTTGGTCTGGAAATTCTCTCCAGAGATGTGACAGAGGTTAAAAAAATGCCCAGTCGGCCGTTGGTCTGGGAAGTCAGCGCGGGAGACAAGGTATATAAAACCCTGAGTATTATCGCCGCAACCGGCGCGATGTGGCGGAGCCTGAATGTTCCGGGAGAAGCGGCATTCGCGGGGCGCGGCGTATCTTATTGCGCCACCTGCGACGGGCCTTTTTACCGCAACCGCGATGTGGTGGTGGTCGGCGGCGGCGACACGGCCATTCAGGAAGCGCTTTTTCTCACCCATTTCGCCAGAAAAGTCATTGTGATTCATCGCCGGGACCGTCTGCGTGCGGCGGGACTGCTGCAAAAAAGGGCCTTTGCCGAAAAGAAGATTGAGTTTGTCTGGAACGCAACAGTAGCGGAAATATCCGGTGCGGACTTTGTCACCGGCGTCAAGGTAAAAGATGTAAATAACGGAAATATCACCGATATACCCGCAGACGGCGTTTTTATATTTGTCGGCCGTCTGCCTTACACGGAAATCTTCAGTGGCCTGGTGGACATGGATCAAACAGGCTTTATCCGGACGGATGAATATTTGCGAGCCAGCGCCGATGGTATTTTTGCCGCCGGGGATTGCCGCGCCAAACTCTTCCGCCAGGTGGTCACCGCCGCCGGCGACGGCGCCAACGCAGTATATAGCGCAGAGCTGTATATTGATGACGTGAAAGGACAGACCTATTGATGGACGGTGTTATCAACGTCTGGCAGCACCTGCCTTCGCATATCAGCCCCACGCTTTTCAGCATCGGTTCTTTTCAGCTGCGTTATTACAGCCTGATGTATCTGGTGGCGTTCGCCGTGGCCTATGGTCTGTACGCCTACCGGATTGCGCGCCGTGAAATTCCCATAACAACCGAAATTGTACAGGATTATCTGATATGGGCAATGCTCGGCGTGATTATTGGAGGCAGGGTTGGGTACGCCCTGTTTTACAACTTCAGTTACTACGCAACCCATCCACTTGAAATTATTATGCCTTTTGATTTTTCGCACGGCTTTCGCTTTGTGGGATTAAGCGGCATGTCTTATCATGGCGGATTAATTGGTGTTATCCTGGTCACCGTTTACTTTTGCCGCAAGCTCAAAATCAACTTCTGGCAATTTGCAGACTGGCTGTGCGCGGCGGCGCCCCTGGGCTACATGTTCGGAAGAATCGGCAATTTTCTCAACGGCGAACTCTGGGGCCGCGAAACAACTGTGCCGTGGGGCATGTATTTTCCCCTGGAC
>CAZBGE010000005.1:0-49503 GCA_964491435.1 uncultured Smithella sp. | reverse complement strand
ATGCCCTTGCGCACTCTCTTGAGCATTTCCGGGTTGCCCGATTCCACGCCGAAGCTGACGCTGTCGCAACCTGCGGCGGCCATGGCGTCGAACATTTCACGGGTGACGGTATCGACTCTGGCAAAAGCGGACCAGATGAATTTTAAATTCCGTTCCTTAATGCCGTTGCAGATGACTTTGACACGGTCGGTGTCCGAGGCAAACAGGTCGTCGGCGATGTTAATGCGTTCATATCCCAAGCCGATAATTTCCTCGATTTCATCCAGCACCAGTTTTGGCGCGCGGCGGCGTACTTTCGCTCCGACCATTTTCCTTCCCAGGCAAAAAATACAGCCGTGCGGGCAGCCGCGGCCGGTAATCATGCTGACCGGGAATCCCAGCGCCCGGTAACGGGAAGCAGAAAGCAGACGACGCGAAGGTATCGGAATATGGTCGATGTCCTCAATAAAGTCTCTGCGGCCGGTGTGAACTATTTCATCATCCAGCCTGTAGGCTATTCCCGGAATGCCGCGCCATTTCTTTTTTTCATGAATCAGCGGCGCAAATTCGACAATCGTATCATCCGCCTCGCCAATGAAGGCCACGTCGATTTCCGGGTAGTTTCTAAGCGTCTCTTCAGCCGTAAACGACACATGCGGGCCTCCCATCATGGTGATAATTTCCGGGTCACAGCTTTTTACGTCGCGCAAAATCCGCTGCGCGTCGTAAAAATTCATGGTGACGCAGCCGGTTCCCACGGCATCAGGTTGAAAATCAGCCAGTTGCGCGGCCAGTTTTTCCCTGGAATAGGAAGAAATGATGTAATCGAAAACACGAATTTCACAGCCCGCCTTGTCAAAGGCCGCAGCAACATAAGCAATCCCCAGGGGCGGCGAGGGAAACTCTTCCAGAGGATAGGGTGCGGCAATCACGGCGACACGCATGTTTAATCTCCTTTGCGCGGGAAAAGCAACGATCTGAACCAGCCGATCATTGTGTTGCCTTTCATCATTGCGCGGTCAATGATTTCAAAATCAGCGGCCAGCCTGGCGGGTTCGGCAAGCCACTCCACTCTTGTTCTTAATGGTCTGTTCGGATCCAGATACTTGATCACCTTCGCCGGATTTCCGGCGGCAATCGCGTTTGCCGGAATATCCTTGACAACAATCGATCCCGCGCCGATTACGGCATTGTCGCCAATCGTCACCCCCTTGCAGATGATGGCGCTGTCGCCCAGCCAGACATTATTGCCGATATTTACCGCCCGTGTGCTGCCAACCGGCTGGCTGCGATCGTATAAATCATGCCAGTCGGCATCGGAGATGCTGACGCTTTGGGCAGTCATACAGCCATCCCCCAGCTTGACGGATGTGGCAGCCATGATTCTTGTACCCGGACAAATCAGGCAGCAACGGCCGATTTCAATTTTTCCCGCCCCCTTCCACGCCGGCCAGACCGTAAATCTCACTTTTCTGTCAGGAGTGCCTATGACCGTTGAATAATCACCTAAGGAAACCGGTCCTCCGAATACTTCCACCTGCCAGGGTTTCATAAAAACCAGGCCACGGCCGTAATATTCAAATTGAGGGGCCAGAAAATATCGCGCATACCTCTTTTGAAACTTTTCATAGAAACGCTTAACGTAATATGGACGATAATCCCTTATCAATGCATTACCTTAATTAAAGTGGATTTAATATAAACCAAGTCAACTTTTGTTGTGGAAATTGATCTTGCGTTCGATCCGAAAAACCGCAAAGCGGAGAAATTTTCACTGATTCCGTAAAGCCCAATACTTATGATTAAAAAGTTTACCCGCCGGAGTAATTTCATTCAAAGCGTCCCAGGCCAGAAGGACAGCCGCCGCCGTCCAGCCGGTTTTTTCTTCCGGATAAATCACGGTATCCGGAAACGTCACACCCATCCAGTAGGAACCATCCGGATAGCGTTTGTCACCCAGCCAGCTGAAAATTGCTTTGGCCCTGGTTAAATCATCAATAGCCGCCAGCGTTAAAATAAACTCCGATGTCTCAGCCATTGTCACCCACGGACGGTCGCAGACACAGCGCACGCCCCAGTCGGGAACGACAAATTTATCCCAGTAATGATCGATTCTTTTTTTCGCTTCGTCACCGCTCATCGCTCCGCACAGAATCGGGTAATACCAATCCATGGAGAATCGAGACTTAATCATGTTAAAAAGATCGGGCCGGTTGCAAATGGTGGCCCCCAGACGCTCGTTGGCTTTTTGCCAGCTTGGACGTTTAAAGCCCAGCACGCCGGCAATAGCCAAAGCGCACTTAATGCTCATATAAATTGAGCTGCATCCCGTCAAAAGCGCCATCTTATCAATAGCGCCATCCTTGTTTCTGGCCCAATAGATTTCGCCTTCCGGAGACTGCATATTCATAACAAATTGGATGCCGCGCGACACTGACGGCCACATGCTTTTAAGAAAATCAACATTACCCGTAATCAGGTAGTGATGATAGACGCCCACGGCAATATAGGCGGCAAAATGCGATTCTTTCGTGGCATTGATCACAACCCCGTCTTTAATCTCCGACCACCAGCCGCCATCATCAAGCTGCGTTTCCACCAGCCACCGATAGGCTCGCTGGGCCTGGCTAAAATAGCCGGCAACGCTCAAACCCATTGCGCTTTCAATATGATCCCACGGATCTGTCTTGCCTCCCAGCGACCAAGGTATCTCTCCGTTGTCTTTTTGCAGGCCGGCAATAAAATCGGCGACCTTTTCGATCTCAATGGGTTTTGTGGCCTCGCTTAAAGAAACATTCAATTCCATACTTTTAACCTTTTCTCAGATAAAATACGATACTCTTGCCAATCAGCGGATTCAACGCCTCTTCCAGAAACCGCACGCCTTTAGGCTTGCAGAACATATCCCACACCAGAAACTTATGATATTTCTTCACGAAAACATTATCGTCGTTTTTTGTGCCGACCAGGCATTTCAGCCACCAGTAAGGCGCGTGCAGCGCATGCTTGTAATTGATCTTCCAGCATCTTAATCCCTGTCTGGTAAGCATTCTTTTCAATCTTCTTTTCCGGTAAATACGGATGTGTCCGCCTTCATCCTTCGAATACTCAGGAGAAATCAGCCAGCAAATCCTTTCTGAAAAATATCGCGGAACACTGACCACCAGGGCGCCCTTGGGTTTTAAAACGCGAACCAGCTCCCTGACTGCGTCTTTATGTTCCGGGATATGCTCCAGAACTTCCGAACAAATCACACAGTCAAACGTTTCATCTTCAAACGGCAGATGGGTTATATCGGCGCAGGTGACGGAAAAATCCCGGGACAGGGCATCCGGCATTTCGTTGAGCGTCTTGATGGCGGCATCCACATCGGCGGCATTACGATCGATCCCGACAATTTTCAGGCCCGGTAATTTTGCCAGACCGCGCAGATGTCTGCCGCTGCCGCATCCGGCATCCAGCACCACGGAGCCTTTTTTTAATTTCAATTCATGAAAATCAATGGTAATCATGAATGACCTCTCGATAAACCTTTGTCACTTCCCTGGCGGCTTTCTGCCAGCTGAAAACCGAATTGACGCGCTCAAGCCCGGCCTGCGCGTATTTTTTTCTATCTTCCGGGGAATTGAGTAAATGAGTAATGCCGTTTACCAGTGCTTTTGTGTCGGCGGGCGGCACAACAATGCCGGCCTTTCCCACAACTTCGGCCAGCGCTCCTCCGGATGTTGAGACCAAGGGCACACCGCTGGCCATTGCTTCGGCGGCGGGAATGCCGAAACCCTCATAAAGGGACGGAACAACCGCAATTGTAGATTTGGCGTAGTAATCGGCAAATTCCTCATTTTCAATGCGTCCGGTGAAACGGACAATGTCGGAAACGCCCAGTTTATTCACCAGATTCTCAATAATGCCGTTCTTCTTGGGCTGTCCGATGACGGTCAGGCAAATGGGTTGTTTCTTCCGGATCTCGGCCACCGCCTCCAGAAGGAAATTCAGGCCCTTCAATGGGGTGTCCGCGCTGTTGGTAACAATCAGTGAATTTTCCGGCCTCGGACCATTTTGTTTGGGATAAAAGAATTCATTGTTGATGCCATTGTACACAACGCGGAATTTATTTTCATCCAGAGAAAACTCTTTGGCGATGTCTTTCTTTGTAAATTCCGATACGGTAATAATATGAGAAAACTTTTTGGCCACACTTAGCTGCATGTTAATGAACGAATACCACCGGTGAACACGGAATTTTTGACGCAATGTTTTGGCAACCTTGTAATCTTCCTGCCGGTCCACGGTGATCGGATGATGAATCGTGACCAGGGTCGGCATGACCTTTTGCGCCAGCCTTCCAATGCCGTATGAAATGCACTGATTGTCATGAACGATATCGTATTTTTTTCTGCGCTTTTTCAGATAGGAGTAAACCCTTTCACCGAATGTGAAAGGTTCCGGAAAGCTGCCCGTACAAACGTTTAAATACTCATACATATTCAGCGGATTTGCCAGATCGCTGATTCTTTCCGGATGGAAAAGATGATCCGGATGATAAAGATCAAGGCTGGGCATTTTGATCAACCGGACATTGTCGTCCAGATGAGGATAAGGAGGCCCGGATATGACATCCACCTGATGGCCTTCATCGGCTAAAGCTTTGCTTAAATGCTTGATGTAAACACCCTGTCCGCCGCAAGTGGGATTTCCCCGGTAAGTCAGCAGACAGACCTTCAACGGCTTTGAACCTGAACTACTCTTCACACACCAACCCTCTGTACAAACTTTTGAGAATTTTCAAACACGGCAGCAATTTCTTTGTCGGATAATCCTGCTCCTCTCGCAATATTTGCCGCCATGACACGGCCGACATAATCGCCCGGCGCATGGGCATCATTATTCAGCACCAGTTGAGCGTTACATTTTCTGGCCATGAAAGCAACATGACCGTTGCCATAGCTATGACCTTTACGGGTGGTAATTTCCAGGAAAACACCCTTTTGCGCGGCAAGACAGGCATCTTCTTCCGTAATCAGGCCAGGATGGGCAAGAATATCAACATTTGCATTAATGGCCGCACGATTGGTCCCCGGAGGCACGGGCTCAGTCAGTGTTTCTCCGTGAACCACAACAATTTTCGCCCCCAGCTTTCTTGCTTCCTGGGCAAGCAAGGCAATATCCGATGGGTCAACATGCGTCAACTCAAGCCCCGGTAAAACCTGAATTTTCCCTTTCCTGGAAATTTCCGCACATACTTTGATAATCCGCGGAAGAATGAAATCAATATTAGAATGGTCCGCATGATCGGTAATGGCTATTGTCTTGTACCCGGCGACATGGGCCCGCTGAGCCGCCTCGGACGGGATCAGTTCGCCATCGCTGAAAATTGAATGTGTATGCAGATCAATCACTGAGAACAATCCATAACCAAAGCTTTGAAAATCTTTAAAAAACTGCCTTTACCTAGCAAATTTAAAACCAGTAGTCAATAAAGAACATGAAATAATTTCAAGACAATATAAAAGATTTTTTACATTTTGAACTGTCGTCTATATCCTGATTTTGTTGAAGAATAACGAAATATAAATAAGTTTTAATTGTATTTTTGCTCAAAAAAGCTTAAAGGGATGCCCTTATTATCAAACAGGTTGCTTCGTTTCAATAATTCCGCGGGGAAAGAGTTTTCCTGCACCCATAAATATCTAAGGAGGATCATTTGATGCACACATTTACACTCGATAAGCCGGATAATTTGATTGAATGGTGGAAGGAAAGCCTTGATAAATTTGCCGCAAGAGACGCCATCGGCACTAAAAACAAAAATGGCGTTTACGAATGGACAACCTATAAAGAAATGGGAACGCGCATCGACAATTTACGAGCAGGTCTGGCCACGCTTGGCGTCAATCCGGGCAATGTTGTCGGCATCATCGCGAATAACCGTCTGGAATGGCCCATTGCTGCCTTTGCAACCTGGGGGCTGAAAGCCCGTTTTGTTCCCATGTATGAAGCAGAACTCGTGCAGATCTGGAAATACATTATCACGGACAGCCAGGCGAAAGTTCTTTTTGTGTCGAAACCGGAGATTTATGAAAAGGTAAAAGATTTCCCAAAGGAAATCCCCACGCTGAAACATATTTTTGTCATTGAGTCAGATGGTGAAAATTCGATGGCCGCCCTTGAGAAAAAAGGCGCTGCCAAGCCTATTCCCCCTCAGATTCCGAAAGCCGACGACGTTGCCGAGCTCATCTATACATCGGGCACAACCGGCAACCCGAAAGGAGTCTTATTAAGCCACGGTAATTTTACCAGCAACGCTCACGCCGGACTTAAAATGTATCCAGAACTTTACGAAAATGAAGTGGTGACGTTAACTATTCTACCCTGGGCGCATACGTTCGGACAGACCGCCGAGCTGCTTGCCATCATCCGTCTGGGCGGCAAAATGGGGCTTGCTGAAAGCGCTAAAACCATTATTAACGATATTGTTGCGATTCGCCCCACCTTTCTCATCGCCGTGCCCACGGTCTTTAACAGGATTTACGACGGCCTGTGGAACAAAATGAACACGGAAGGAGGACTGGCGAAAACGCTGTTTGTCATGGGCGTCGAAGCAGCAAAGAAAAAACGGGAACTGGCTGAAAAAAACCAATCCGATTTTTTAACGAATCTTAAAGTGATGCTGGCGGACAAAGTTGTCTTTTCAAAAATCAGAGAGCGCATGGGCGGAAGATTGATCGGTTCCATGACCGGCAGCGCCGCGACAAACCCGGAAATCGCCAAATTCTTCTTTGATATCGGCGTTCCCATCTATGATTGCTACGGTTTGACGGAGACAACGCCGGGGATTACGATGAACGGCTCCAAGGCCTACCGTCTCGGCAGTGTCGGAAGGCCCATTGACAAGGTCAAGGTCGTCATTGATTCCTCAGTCGTTGAAGAGGGAGCCACGGACGGTGAAATTGTCGTTTACGGCCCCAACGTTATGAAAGGCTATCATAACCGGCCCGAAGACACTAAAGCGGCCATGACCCCCGACGGCGGTTTCCGCACGGGAGATCGCGGCAGGCTGGATAAAGACGGATTTCTGTTCATCACCGGCCGCATCAAAGAGCAATACAAGCTGGAAAACGGGAAATTCTGTTTCCCCAACGCCTTGCAGGAAGAAATCTGCCTGACGCCTTTTGTCCAGCAGGCAGTTATTTACGGGATCAACCGGCCTTACAATATTTGTATTATCGTGCCCGATTTTGATGTTTTACTGAAATACGCCAAAGAAAAAGGATTGCCGACGGATATTAAAGAGCTGGTCGCGCGCCAGGATGTCACCGACATGATCGGCGAAACAGTCACCAGACAATTGCAGGGAAAGTTCGGCGGCTATGAAATTCCGAAAAAGTTCCTGCTTCTTCCTGAGGCGTTCAGCCTGGAGAACGGCACGTTAACCCAGACGATGAAACTCAAACGTAAGGTTGTTCTGGATCGATTGAAAGATCAGATCGAAGCACTGTACAAATAGACAGATAGAGATTTCATATAACCAACAATAAAAAAGAGCCGCCTTAAAAAAAGCGGCTCTTTTTTATTGCCTGAGCATGGTAATGCACTTATTTAACTGCGTCTTTCAAGCCCTTGCCGGCTTTGAATACCGGAACCTTTTTAGCAGCGATTTTAATGACTTCGCCTGTCTGGGGGTTTCTGCCTTTGCGAGCCTTCCTTTTGCTCACAGAGAAGGTGCCGAATCCTACCAATGTAACACTGTCGCCCTTTTTGAGAGCTTTCTGAATTGCCGCCAATGTCGCCCCAACCGCCTCTTCAGCCTCTTTCTTGGTGCATGTCGCTTTTGCCACTTCTTCAATTAACTCTGCTCTGTTCATTTGGACCCCCCTTTTTAAGTTTTAAAAAATATTTTTCTTGCGTTATATCTTATTCCTAAAAAAATCTACCTTTATTTTGCAAATAATTCAGGAAAATTCTTTTTCTTATAATTTTTTTATGTTTTACGCTTAATTTGCAAGTTGCCGTATATCTTCAAATTCCACTTTTTGACATAAACAGTTTTCAATGGAAAGTCTGTCTTGCGGATCGAAACGCAGACAGACGCCGCAATCCGAACTAATCTGTTTGGGCACAGGTATCAGCTTATGCGGGACATTCCCTTCCTTGAGAATCTTCTCCGCTTTTAAGGCGTAACTTACCGATTTAAAAAGCATGATATAATATGGCGCCTGATGATCAATCATGGTGTTAATAATCGACCCGCCTTGCTCATGATGGATGCAATATCATACATATTGGAAACAACGCCCACCGCCAGTTTTTCCTTCATGGCAAAGTAGTTCAGGCATGTGCCGCAAACAAGGATTTCCACGCCTGCCGACGACAGTTCCTTTAAATCATCAAGCACTTCCGAACCATCTACCGTAAGCTTCACACCGGTGTTATAGAAGATAATGAAATTCGGTTTTTCGGCCTGTCCGGCAATAGTATGAAAAAATGCTCTGATCAGGACATAACCCAATTCATCATCGCCTCGCCCCATTTTATCCGCCGCGCAAACGATGACAAATGGCCCGCAAGCAGCAGGAACGTCGCACGTTACAGGAAGATCTTGCGCCGGCAATGAAATATTCGCCTTGCGGGTCAGGATTATTTCATAGATGCCTCCGCCTTCTTTGCTTTCACTGAACACGTCACAGCCCAGTTTTGCTCCCAAGCGTTTGACGTTTTCCAAGGCTGTTTCGTTATCAACAATGACTTTCACCCGCTCGTTTGTTTCAATTGCCTGTTTGGCCAAGACAACCGGCTGCGGACAAGCCAGCCCGGTGGCGTTAACAATTTTTATTTCATTCATGGCATTTCCTCACTTTTTCTGCAATATTTCAAACAGCGCTTCCACGCGGGTGCGCATTCGCCCCACATCGCTTTGTGAATAATCCGTTTCAATTTTCATAAACGGCAAGTTGTTCCTTCCTTTAACATGTTCTTTGATTTTATGCGATTCGATATTGTAGGAATGACAGGCGTGCAGAACCACATCAATGACAACGTCCGGTTTAAATCGGGCAATGATTTTATCCAGTTCCGCCAGACGCCGCGTGTTGGGCGTCATGCAGGAGCAGGGAAGCTCCAGATAGTGACGCGCAACGGCGCTGTAAGGGTCGGATGAGTTTTCAGAGATCAAACCGGCATAGGGTTTCATGCCGGAGCAGGAATCCAGCGCCACAATTACGCCACCAGCTTCTTCAATGATTTTAAATACTTTCGTTGCATCGCCGCCTACCGGGCAGCCGGTTACCAACACACGGGGAGAATCTTTCTCTCCATGATAAACGCCTTCGGCGACACGCTTTTCCAGTTTGGCGATACTGTCATGAAGCAAAGCAATCATATCCTGAGTTGCCGCCACTTGTCCCAGATACGTTAAATCATAGAGTTCCACCCAATTCAAGGGCAACGGCTTGAGCGCGGCGAAATCAAATATTTTATTCATCAGCCTGTTTTTGACATTTGTCTCTTTGATTTCCCGTTCCAAGTCTTTATCGTCAATTCTGCAAGCAAAAGTCAGCTCGATAAATTCCTTGAGCCTTTTAATCATAGCCGTCCAGTTGTTCAGGGCTTCCGCCTGATCGGGAAGCTGCGGCAGATCCATAACGTGCATCGGTTTGATGTGAGAAATCATTTCAAACATTTTTTTCTTGCCGTCACAGGTGGTTTCGGCAATCACGGCCTGCGAGATGGCGTAGAATGGGCAGGTATCCGTGATGATAAAACCGTAGCTGGATTTAATCAGCGGACAGAGGTTGGCCGGCAATTTTGTTTCCGCCGCTTCAATGGTCTTGTCGGCAAAAGCGCATAAAACAGCCGGCACGGCGCCCGCCGCCCGGATGACTTCCATGGGCGCATAACCGCAATAGGTTCCCACGACATTTTTCCCCTTCTCCCGCTGCGACTGCAGATAGTGTAAAGTTCGTTTGCTTGCCTCTCCGGCAAATCCGTCATTGACTAGTGGTTCAACTTTCAATTTCATCGCTCGTACCGCCTTTTGATTGGTGTAACTTGCCAATCTGATATTTGTTCATCTTGATATATTATTTATAGGTATCATGCCAATAAATAATAGTAATAAACAGGCTAATCTTATTCCTTTTATTCATTGGTATTAGCTTTGTACTTAATGATATTGAAGCAACAATTATGCAGCCTGACTCTTTAAAAATCATCATCAGGTTGAACGGAGAAAATATGAAAAACATGAATTTCCAAAGTCATAAAATACTCATTTCCTTGATCTTGTTGCTGATTTGCGTTGCCGCGCCGCCGGTGTTTGCCCAGAAGTCCAACCCACTCGTCAGCACAGATGAATTAAAATCCATGATGGATCAGAAAGACAAATTCGTTCTGATCGATTCGAGAACAAAACCGGAATACGTGGAATCCCATATCGTCACGGCGGTCAACATCCCCGACAAAAAACTTCAGGAGAATCTTGCTCTTCTTCCGGCGGACAAAAATTCGCTGCTGGTCATTTATTGCAACGGCTTCAAATGCGGGAAAAGCAAACGTCTGGCCGCGCAGCTTGAACCGATGGGCTACACTAACATCCGGATTTACCTGGAGGGGATCCCGGTCTGGGAAGAAAAGAATCTGCCCCTCGTCACCGGCCCCGACTATAACAAAAAAATCGAAGCCACCCGGATCAAACCGGCTGCTTTGCAGAAGCTGATCATCGATAACAAACAGGACTTTGTCGTGGTCGATGTAAGGGATCCCTCCGAGTTTAAAGAAGGGCATATCCCGGGCGCGATCAATATCCCTTCGGAAACTTTTGCCTCCGGTTCCGGTGTGCTGCCCAAGGAAAAAAGAATTATCGTATATTGCAACACGGGAAGCCGGAGCTATCTGGCCTATAAAAAACTGATTCAGCTTGCCTATTCCAACATTAACCAGGCGCTTCTTGCCGACTGGAAAGACGCCAAGCTGCCTGTTGAAAAATAATCAAAATAACGTGGAGGTTGAAGAATTTTCTTCAATCTCCGCTTGCTTATCTATTGTCTGACATTCGCATGGATAAAATATTGCTCAGACGGCCAAATTCCTCTATTGAAAGTGTTTCGGCCCTTCTTTTTCCGTCGATTCCGGCTTCATGCAGCGCCTCGTTCATATCATTTTCGGACAATATTTCCAGAAACTTTGCGTTTTTCAAATTATTAACCAGCATTTTGCGGCGCTGGCCGAACGCTGCTTTCACCAACCGGCTGAAAAATATTTCATCCGCAAGATCAATTAAGGGTTTTTCCCGGAAGATTCCCTGAATAATTGAAGATTCCACTTTCGGGCGTGGATGAAAGCAAGTGGCCGGAACATCAAAAAGTCTTTGAACATCCGCATGCATCTGAAGCAAAACAGAAGGCACGCCATAATGTTTATTATCCGGCAAAGACACCAGGCGCTGCACCACCTCTTTCTGCAACATTAAAGTAAAACTGCTGATCACTGTTCGAAAAGACAATAAATGAAAAATAACGGGGCTGGAAATGTTGTACGGCACATTACCTATTACTTTAAGCTTAGTATTGTATTTAATTGATATTGAAGAGAAATCTAATTTTAATATATCGCCTGCATGAATCTCTATATTCGGGCATTCCGAAAGTCGATCTTTCATGGTTTCAATCAATCGGAGATCAATTTCCACGGCAATAACCCGCCTGGCAGTCTGTGCAATATCTCTCGTCAGGACACCAATTCCCGATCCGATCTCAACAACAACATCGTCGGAAGAAATTCGCGACGAACCGGCAATTTTTTTAATGGTATTATGGTCAACCAGAAAAGATTGGCTCAAACTCTTGCGTGGCTTAATGCCGTATTGACGAATAATTTCCCGGGGCGTGTTCATATCAGCAACGCACAACCAGCGGCCAGCGCGATACTGCGTTCAGATCCAGCAAATCAGCCCTTCCGTTTTTCAGCATGATTTCACCCAGCGCGGCGATCATGGCGGCGTTGTCCGTACATAAGATCATCGGGGGAATAAACAATTCCATGCCCGCCTTGGCCGTCGCCGCGGAAAACTTTTGTCTCAAACGGCTGTTGGCGGCAACGCCGCCACAAACAACAACCTGTGTGATATTATGATTGCCAGCCGCTTTGAGCGTTTTCTCGACCAGCACATCGATAATGGCTTCCTGATAACTTGCGACAACATCCGGTAATTCTTCCTGGCTGAATCTTCCGCCCCGCTTTTTGAACATGGTTAAAAGTGATGTTTTCAAGCCGCTGAAACTGAAATCCGGTGAATCCTTCATGGCACGGGGGAAGTCGAACGCTTTAGGATTACCGGATTTCGCCATCCGGTCGATCACCACGCCTCCGGGATACCCCAAGCCCAGCAGTTTGGCCGCCTTATCAAAAGCTTCACCCGCGGCATCGTCGCGTGTCTGGCCCAACAATTGAAACTCGTGATAGTTTTTCACAAGATAAACATTGGTGTGACCGCCGGAAACCACTAATGCGGCAAAGGGAAATTGCGGCTTTTGCTCGGATAAGAATGAAGCGGTAATATGCCCTTCCAAATGATTGACGCCTACAAAAGGAATATGGAGACCATAGGCCAGCGCCTTGGCCGTGGATAATCCGACAAGTAATGAGCCAATCAAGCCCGGCCCGCGCGTTACGGCAATGCCTTCAATCTGCGGCAACGTCAGGCCGGCATCCATTACCGCTTGCATAATGACGGGAGAAATGGCTTCGATATGCTTGCGCGATGCAATTTCCGGCACTACCCCTCCGTAAGCGCTGTGATCCTGAATTTGCGAAGCAATGACACTGGAAAGCAGCTTCCCGTCTTTTACAACCGCAGCCGCCGTTTCATCGCATGATGACTCAATTCCCAAAATAAACAATTTTTCAATCCTTCTTGATAATTTTCTTTACAAACAAACAGAAAGGCTTATATAAAAGCATCCGGTATTTGTAAACAAACTTTTGTTCATATTGACTGATCGGAATCCTCTTCTATGGAAATAAAAACAGACTTCTTAATTATCGGCAGCGGCATAGCGGGTTTAAGCCTGGCCATCAAAGTAGCCCAACTGGGAAGCGTGGCGATGATCACGAAAAAGGAAAAATCAGAATCCAACACCAATTACGCTCAGGGCGGCATCGCCGCGGTTACGGACAAAACAGACAGTTTTGAAGAGCATATCAGCGACACGCTGGTTTGCGGCGCGGGACTATGCAATCGGGAAGTTGTCGAATTCGTGGTGCGGGAGGCCCCTCCCCGCATTCAGGAATTAATTGAGTGGGGCGTCAATTTCACGAAATCAGATGAGCCGCCCAATCTTTATGATTTAGGACAAGAGGGGGGGCATCATCGCCGGCGCGTACTGCACGCCAAGGATCTGACCGGACGTGAAATCGAACGGGCGTTGCATGAAAAAGTCGCAGATTTGAAAAATGTGCAAATTTATGAAAATCATATCGGCATTGATCTTATCATCCAAAAGGATTTTGCGGGCCGGACAATTAATTGCCTGGGCGCTTATGTTCTCGACATTCACAACAAGGAAATCCATACCTACCGCGCCAAATACACTATCCTGTCCACCGGCGGCGCGGGCAAGGTTTATCTGATTACCACCAATCCGGACATCGCCACGGGTGACGGCATTGCGATGGCTTACCGCGCGGGCGCAAAAATCGCCAACATGGAGTTCATCCAGTTTCATCCCACCTGCCTGTTTCATCCGGAAGCCAAGGCGTTTCTCATCAGTGAAGCCGTCCGCGGAGAAGGCGGCGTACTTAAATTGAAAAGCGGCGAAACATTCATGGAAAAATACCACCCCATGAAAAGTCTCGCTCCCCGTGATGTCGTGGCCAAAGCCATCGATAACGAAATCAAGCAGTCCGGTGATGAACATGTCCTGCTGGATATTACGCATCACACCCGTGATTTTCTCCTGGATCGTTTTCCCAACATTTACAACAAGTGCCTGGAGTATGGCATTGACATGGCTGCGCAGCCGATTCCCATCGCCCCAGCGGCTCATTATATTTGCGGCGGCGTCTCAGTGGATCATTACGGCAAGACATCCATTGACAACCTGTTCGCCTGCGGTGAGGTTTCCTGCACAGGCCTTCATGGCGCCAACCGGCTGGCCAGTAATTCTCTCCTGGAAGCGCTGGTTTACTCCCATCGGGTTTATACTAAAATCGCCAAGTCCTTCCGGCAGGCGGAACTTAGCATTGTACCGATACGTCCCTGGGATCCAGGTGACACATCCGAAAGCGATGAAAGCATCGTCGTCACCAACAACTGGGATGAAATCCGCCGCTGCATGTGGAATTACGTGGGCATCGTCCGTTCAGACAAAAGACTGGCGCGCGCGGAACGCAGAATCGACATGATTCAGAAAGAAATCGACGAGTATTACTGGAATTACCGCGTTACAAAAGATTTAATCGAACTGCGCAATATTACAACAGTTGCAAAACTGATCGTGCAATGCGCCCGCGTCAGAAAAGAAAGCCGCGGTCTGCATTATACTATTGATTATCCCGATACGCGGGATTCTTTCCTCAAAGAAACGATCCTGGTTAAATAAGCGGTGATAAAATCCCGTGGACACTCCGGGATTTATCACCGCTATGTCATGCGTTTACTCCAAATACCCGGTTAAAAATAAAATCAAGATTTTTCAAGAAATTTTTGACGTTGAAAATGCCGTCCAGATCTTTTTCACTCAGATATTTCCGAACCGTTTCATCCTGCGCCAGAAGGGTTTTGAATTCCACCCCTTCATGCCATGATTTCATGGCGTTTTTCTGAACAATAGCATAAGCGTCTTCACGTGTCGTCCCTTTTTCGATGAGAGACAGCAGAACAATTTGCGAGAAAATCACGCCGTGTGTCATATTCAGATTGGCCAGCATCCGTTCCGGATAAACAACCAGTTTGTCCATCAGGCCGGTAAAACGCCCCAGCATGAAATCCAGGGCAATCGTGGCATCCGGGCCAATCACCCGTTCGACGGAGGAATGGCTGATGTCCCGTTCATGCCACAGGGCGACGTCTTCCAGCGCCGCAACGGCGTAAGACCGCACCAGCCTGGCCAGACCGGAAATGTTCTCCGAAAGGACAGGATTACGCTTGTGCGGCATCGCCGATGAACCTTTCTGACCCGGCGAGAAATATTCTTCCGCCTCCCGGACTTCGGTTCTTTGCAGCAGGCGGATTTCCTGCGAAAATTTATCCAGCGATGACGCAATGATTGCCAGAGCGGCGAAGAATTCGGCGTGCCTGTCACGTTGCACAATCTGCGAAGAAACAGGGGCTGGTTTCAACCCCAGTTTTTCACAGACATACTCCTCGACAAATGGCTCAATAAACGAAAAAGTACCCACGGCGCCGGCAATTTTCCCGCAACTGACCGTTTCCTTGGCGCGAATCAGGCGTTGACGGTTTCGCTCAATTTCCGCATACCACAGGGCCATCTTCAAACCGAAGGTAATTGGCTCGGCATGAATGCCATGCGACCGGCCAATCATCAACGTATTTTTATGCTCAAATGCTCTTTTCTGCAAAACTTCCAGAAGTTGGTCAAGATCATCCAGAAGAATTTCCGATGCCTCTTTCAACTGCACGGCTAGGGCTGTGTCCAGCACATCGGAAGAAGTAAGCCCCATATGAATGAACCGTCCATCTTCTCCGATCTTTTCCGTAAGCGAGGACACAAACGCTATCACGTCATGTTTGGTTACTTTCTCGATTTCATCAATCCGAACGACATCGATGGCGGCTCGGGATTTAATATTTTCGACCGCCTCCTCTGGAACCTTGCCCAGTTTAACCATCGCCTCGCAAGCCGCCACTTCTACATCAAGCCATTTCCGGTACTTATTTTCCGCGCTCCAGATCGCGGCCATTTTCTCTCTTGAATATCTTGGAATCAAAATCTTCTCCTGTTTTCCGGGCAACTTATTTTACAGCTTTCAGCAGTGACTTGGCCATGTCCGTTTTTTCCCATTTATAGTCATCCATAAAGAATGTTCGGGGAATTTTACGGTAGATATCCCCATTGAGCAGGTCAAATTTCTCGATCATGCCTTCCGGCGTCAAATCAAAAAGTTCTTGAATAATGTCGCCAAGTTTTTCATCTGCAATCTTGCCCGTGCCGAATGTATTTACATAAATGGAAAAAGGCTTGGCAATACCGATGGCGTAAGCCAGCTGTACCGAACATTTGGCGGCCAGACCCGCCGCCACAATGTTTTTGGCCACATGACGGGCGCCGAAAGCAGCGGAACAGTCCACTTTCTCCGGTGTTTTATTGACCACTGCGCCGCCTCCCAGCTGCGCTCCGGGATAGCCGCCGTAAAACTGGACAACCAGCTTGCGCCCGGTCACACCGGAATCCGCCGCGCTGCAGGCATTGATCGCATTCCATTCCCCCGTCGGATTGAACAAGAATTCCGTCTTCTTATCAACAAAGTCCTTCAGGCAGTCAAAGGCGATTTTCTTGGCCCGGTCACGTACTTTCAAACGGTCGCCCTTGACAAAACGGTAATCAATCGAGTTGGACATCAACACTTTGGCCACGCGCAGGGGTTTACCGGTTTTCGGGTCGTAATCAACCGATACCTGCCCTTTTCCATCCGGCGCAAAAACTGGATCCTGACAGAATTCAAAAGCTCTCATCAATTTATTGACCAAAACATAGGGCATGGGCAGAAGTTCCGGCGTTTCATCACACGCAAAACCATACATAATGCCCTGATCGCCCGCTCCGATTTCACGGTCTTTGTTCAAAAGGCAGCTTGTGCCTTGATTAATATCCGGAGATTGTGGAATAATTGCATTGAGCACGCCCATTAAGTGACCGTTTAAGCCAACCGCCGCGTGGTTATAGCCAAGTTCAATCACGGAATCTCTGGCAATTTTATCAATGTCCACATAAACTCTGGTTCTTACCTCGCCGCCAACCATGCATATGCCCTTGCCCAAAAAGACCTCTATGCCGCAATGCGGCATATTGGCCAGCGTAAGTTTTTGTTTCTTTTCTTCATCGAGGATGGCTGCAATAACATTGGCTGCGATAATATCCGCAACCAGATCAGGATGCCCCACTTTGACGCTTTCCGACGAAATCTGCATATCAAATTTCTCCTTTAAATTTTTCTCTGACTTACTGAATAATAAATAAAAAACCCGCGCTGAAGCACGGGGTCAATTTATTCATTGATTTTCAGTGCTTTAGCACATTTATAGAGCGGAGCAATTTACTTTAAATCACCGCTTCGGTCTTTTCATATCATATCAAGACATAAAATCAAGAAATAATTTTCTCCAATTTTCAGCCGATTACTCCTTGCCCACCGCCGCTTCTCATATATCAATCTGCTGCGGTTCCAGCTCTCTCCTGGCATAATCAAGATAAACATGTTCCTTGATGAAAAGTTTATATAAATCCGAGTCAATATGTTGATCCTTAGCCATAAAATCCATTATTTTCAGGGCTTCACTAAGAGTCTTGCCCTTTTTGTAAGGCCGGTCTTTAGCGGTGAGCGCTTCAAAAATATCGGCCAATGCAATGATGCGCGCTTGAAGGGGAAAACTGTCGCCCTTCAAACCTAATGGATAACCGGTGCCGTTAACTTTCTCATGATGGGCGGCGGCATATTCGGCAATCCTTTGCATCTTTTTCGGAAAAGGCAACTTCGATAACATCCTGTAAGTAACAACCGCATGATTATTGATAATGTTTCTTTCTTCATCATTGAGCGTGCCACGACGGATACTTAGATTATATATTTCATCTTCCGTAAGCAGCGGCAAGGTCTTCGAGTTAATACACCATTGCCTTTTAGCGATCTGTTTGATTCGCTCAATCATTTTATCTTGCGTAAACTCACTTCCATTATTCATTTGCGCCAAAAACTGGTATTCCTCATCCAAATCCTTCAGTTCTTTTGCATTATCTTCCGTGGAACGGCCGTCCAGATTAACCTGAACTTTATTGATCTCCGATTGATATTCCCGTTTAAGCAGTTCAAAACGCTTTTCGACATCTTCAATCCGGTCGTAAACCTTTTCCAGTTTGGTGGATTTATCGACAACATGCTCGGGCGTGGTAATCTTTCCCACATCATGCAGCCAGGCAGCCATACGCAATTCCTTCATTTCATCATCGGAAAAGCTGATTTTTTCAAAATGCCCTTCCTGTGTCTGATTGATCTTTTCAGCTATGGTCATGGTCAATTCGGCCACACGCCGGACGTGACCGCCGGTGTAGGGAGATTTTTCATCAATGGCGATGGCGATTGTTTGAATGAAAGCATTCAGCAAAGTTTCCAGTTCAAAAATCAACAGGTTATTTGTGAGCGCGACCGCCGCCTGGGAGGCCAGAGCCCATGCCAGATCCTGCGCCTTCCGTGAAAAAGGAATCACCCGCCCCGTATCCGGCTCAATCGCATTGAGAAGCTGTAGAACACCGATAATATCACCCTCATGATCGCGCATTGGCACAACCAGCATGGATTGTGTCCGGTAACCTGTTTTTTTATCGAATGCAATCGGGCCTTCAAAGTTAAACCCTGGCGCATCATATACATCCGCAATATTGACGGGCTGCCCGGTAATGGCTACATGTGCGGATACATTGGCGTGATTATAATCGCCATCAGCATTGATTAATGGAACGGGCGGCCAGGTAATTTCCCCGCCGGCGCCTCCCATATTGATCTTCAGGGACTCATTCTGAACAAAGACAAACTGAAGTTCCCGGCCGTCATTCGACATCTGATAAAGTGTTCCGCCGTCGGCTGAAGTAATAGCGCGCGCTTCAATTAATATTCTTTCCAAGAGACGATTGATGTCTTTTTCCGCAGAAAGAGCTACGCCGATTTGGGTTAACCTTCTCAAATGATCCGCATCAATAGAATCGTTACTATTCTTTTTCTCCTGGACCATTTTATATGCCTCCTGCCTTCAACAACGTAACATCCGTCCCCATTGAATGATAACCGGTAAAAATTTTATTCAATATAGTAAACTATATCAAGGGAAAATATACAGAAGCAAATAATAATTTTTGTTCGTCATCTTTGAGTTGCATTTTATCCGAGAGCGGTTTATGGGATAAGCATCAATTCGAAGGATGGCGATAATTTTGAAAATTGATTTCACGACTGTATCGAAAGTTAAAGGTTTTTTAGACGAAGCAGAAGCCGAGCGGCTCTATTTAACAGCCCTGAATGCTTCAAAACATGCACCCTGCCTGGAAATCGGAAGCTATTGCGGTAAATCCGCAATCTTTTTGGGCGCCGCCTGCAAGGAAAACAACACCGTTTTATTTTCCATTGACCATCACACAGGCTCTGAAGAACAGCAACCGGGGCAGGAATATTTCGATCCTGATTTATGGAATCAAGAAACCGGTAAAATCGACACACTGCGTTTTTTCCGCAAAACCATCGATGATTTTAATCTCGGAAGCAGCATTATTCCGATCATCGGCAGGTCGGAAATCATCGGACTCGCGTGGAAAACGCCGCTCAGCCTTATTTTTATCGACGGCGGCCATGCCTATGAATCGGTATTGAACGACTATCAAATCTGGTCGAAACATGTCATGCCCGGCGGCTATCTGGTCTTTCATGATATTTTCCCCAATCCGTCAGAAGGCGGCCAGGCCCCCTACCTTGTTTATCAGCAGGCGGTCGCATCCGAATTATATGAAGTGCAACCTCTTTTTAAATCACTTGGTGTGCTGAGAAGAAAAGAGAAATCAAATGAAAAATCGTGAAGGAAATCCGAGACGGCATGGCTAATTCCACTTTTGAATCCAAAACGGAAAACAGGTAATCAAGGGAAAGCCTTGGAGGAGCCGTTTTGAAAATAATATCTCTCAAGCCGCTGATACTCAGTATATTGCTCACAACCATTATCGTCTGCATTTCCACTGCCCATGCACAATTCAAAGCTCCCCCATCCGCAGGGCAGGCCATTCTGGAAGCCATCAGAATAAACGAACCGCTTAATTTTTGCGGCGAGCCGACGCCGCTTTCCGACCCGGACATCCGCGAACGGCTGGAAAGAGAATTGCTTGTATCGCTCGACAGCAGTGATGACATTATCCTCTGGCTGAAGCGCGCCAACCGGTACTTTCCTGAAATAGAACAAGTGCTGAAATCTCAATCGCTTCCCGACGATTTGAAATATATCACCATCGCGGAAAGTTCATTACGGCCCCTGGCTTTCTCTCATAAGGGAGCAGCAGGATACTGGCAGTTTATCGAAGAAACGGGAACAAAATACGGTCTGGAAATCAATAATGATATTGATGAGCGGAGAAATGTTCATCAGGCGACTTTAGCGGCGGCTAAATATCTCCAGAAACTTTATGCCATTTTCGGCTCCTGGACGCTCGCCGCGGCCGCTTATAACATGGGCGAAGACGGGCTGAAATCAGAAATCCTGGTCCAGAAAGTGAGCGACTATTATAAGCTTTACTTGAATCAGGAAACACAGAGATACGTTTTCCGGATCCTTGCAGCTAAAATCATCATGTCCAATCCGACAAAATTCGGTTACAGGCTTTCCAAAACCGATCTTTATTTACCCAGGCAGTTTGATACGGTTGAAATCAAAGCCGATCACCCCATCCCGCTTCACGTCATTGCACAGGCCTCCAATACGTATTTTAAAGTCATCAAAGACCTCAACCCGCAGATTAAATACTATCACTTGCCCGCCGGATCTTATCCGGTCAGCATTCCCAAAGGGCAGGCAAACGGTTTTCACAAACGTTATGAGAAGGAACTGAATGAATGGATTACTTTAAAAAACGCATCCGTCTATACCGTCAAGAAAGGAGACACGCTCTCCGGCATCGCTAACCGGTTCAATGCGCCCTATAAAGCTCTGCTCATCTGGAATGGAATCAGCGGCAAAAAAATAATATCACCCGGAAACAAGCTTTATATTTTCTCCGATAATATCAAATCCAACGGCGAACTGGACAACAAGGTCAAGCTAACGCCATAAGGAAACAATCCCATGGATAAAATCATTCTTTCCTCCAAAAAACTTCCGGTTTCCGGACCTTACTCCATTGCAGTAGAAGCTGATGGCCTGATCTTCCTGTCCGGTCAGTTGCCCGTCAACCCGTCAACCGGTGAAATCATCACGGACGTTGACCATGCCGCCCGTCAGATTTTAAGCAATCTGCAAACCGTTCTGGAAGAAAACGGCCTGTCGCTGAATCATATCGTCAAAACAACGATCTTTTTAAAAAACATGAACGATTTCGCTGTGGTCAATGAAATTTACGCCGGCTTCTTCCCTGCTGCGCCCCCCGCGCGCTCAACGGTGGAGGTGTCCAGTCTGCCTAAAGGCGCACCGTTGGAAATCGACGCCATAGCAATTAGATAATGTACATTATTACGCTGTCTTCTATTTCAGGCAACCGGAATCGACAGGGATTTTCTGACCTGAGAAGCGAGTTCTTTCAAGGAAAATGGTTTGGAGATGAATTGGATATCCTCATCCAAAATTCCCTGGCGGGCGATGACATCCGCTGTATAACCGGACATAAATAAACACTTTATACCCGGTTTTGCGGCAATGATCCGTTCCGACAGATCTTTGCCATTCATATCCGGCATCACCACATCGGTCAGCAGCAGATCGATGCTTTCATGATATTCCGTCGCCACTTGAAGCGCCATCTCTGAGTTGCTGGCCGGCAGCACCTTATACCCCAGTATCTCAAGCATATTACTGGTTAAGTTCAGAACAGACTTTTCATCTTCCACGACAAGAATGGTTTCCGTTCCCCCCTGCGGTTCCATATCCTGTTGTTCATCTTTGATTTCCTGACTCTCGTCTGTATAGCGAGGCAGATAGATCTTGAAGGTCGTCCCATGCCCCGGTTCGCTGTAAATATTGATAAATCCTCCGTTCTGCTTAACGATCCCATATACGGTGGCAAGGCCGAGACCAGTTCCCTGTCCTTCTTTTTTAGTCGTAAAAAAAGGCTCAAAGATATTGGTCAGTATTTCTTTTTCCATTCCGCAACCGTTATCACTTACAGAAAGTAAGACATACTCTCCGGCAACAGAGTCCGGCAGCTCGGAACAGTAGGCTTCATCACATGCGATATTGGATGTCTCAATAACAATCCTTCCCGTCTTATCCATTGCGTCGCGGGCGTTCACCATCAAATTGGCTAAAAGCTGGTCAACCTGGGAGGGGTCTATTTTGACATTCCAGAGTTCTCGCCCCGGCATCCAGGCCAGGCTGATGTTCTCGCCGATGAGTCTCTGGAGCATCTTCAGCATACCGGTCACCGTTTCATTCATATCCAACACTTTCGGAACGGCGGCCTGTTTTCGGGCAAACGCCAGCAACTGACGCGTCAGCTCAGCAGACCGCATTCCCGCATTCAAAACATCCTGCAAAAATTGATAAACGGGATCGGAAGATGAGATTGTATCCATAATCATTTCGGTATTGCCGATAATCACCGCCAGCATATTGTTGAAGTCATGGGCAATGCCTCCGGCGAGACGGCCTACCGACTCCATCTTTCGTGACTGAAACAACTGTTGCTCCAGTTTCTGACGATCATCCTCCAGCCGTTTCACTTCGGTAACATCCTGCACGCTGAAAACAAGACACGCTTCATCGGCGATTCCTATGGATCGGGCCGAATAGACGCCGTCACGTAAATCGCCGTTGCTTCGCCGGAACTGAAATTCGCGGCGTATGATATCCCGGCCGGCCTTCAATTCATTAACCATGACCGCCCGTTCCTCCGGATCACGCCAAAAGTTGATTTCCAAAGAGGTTCGTCCGATGACCGCGCTTCCTTCCCACCCCGCAATGTCCTCGAAGCCTCTGTTCACATCCATGATTTTCCCGTCCCTTAAACGTGTAATGACGATGCCGTCTGGTGTCGTCATGAATACTTTACGGAACTTATCTTCAGACTGGCGCAACTCTTCTTCCGCCCGCTTACGTTCCGAGATATCGCGTGAAATATTGACCAGATAAAGCGGGGCTTTGCTTACCGGATCTCCGATGACAAAAGTCATGGCGTAAACATCCACCAAACCGCCGTTTTTAAGATTCTTGTATTGCAACTCACCCTCCCAGGCGCCGCCCGTTCGGAGCGCCGGCAAGAGTTTGTCCTGAAATACAGGAAGCAACTTATCGGGGATAACATTCCGAATATTGAATTTGCTCACCTGATCCTGGTCAATGCCCAGGATCCGGCATCCCGCCTCGTTCATAAAGAGCATCATCCCATCGAGATTGGCAAGATTGATCAATTCACCGGAGTGTTTGACAATAGACGCCAGCTTTTCAAGTTCGTTCTCTATTTTTTTGCGATCCGTGATGTCCAGCATGATTCCGTCAAAAAACAATGTTCCATCACGGCGCGTCGGCGTGGAAAGGCACTGAAACCAGATCATCTCTCCTGAAGGTTTGGTGTATCGGCCTTCGAAATTCCACGGTAAATAAGTCACCGATGCATTAAGAACGGATGTCATAAATCTGTCCCTGTCATCCGGATAGACATGAGAAATGAATTCAGAGAACATTTTTTCCATATCGCTTTCATATAACCCGAAAGTGTCCCAATAATGTTCGCTGACATAACTTATGCCGTATCTGCCGTCGCCCGCCGCAAAAAACTGATAAACAATGCCCGGTATGTTTGTCGTTATACCGCGCAACCGCGCTTCGTTCTCCCGTAATTTATCTTCCGAATATTTACGATCGCTGATATCCCGGCATACAAATACAAGACCGAAAGGATCGCCCCCGGCGCCTCGCAAAACATCGCCATTTACGTCAAAGGGTATCTTCCTTCCGTCTTTCATGACCATTTGATATTCTTGCGGCCCAAGTCTGTTTTGCATCATCAGGATTGCATTTTGCAGGAGCTTGTCCTGGTCTTCGCGAGCAATAAACCCGATCATGTCCTGACCTTCCAATTCCTCCCTATTATAGCCGCTTATCTGAAGCGCATAATTATTCACAAAGAGAATCTTGCCATCAAGATTGGTGCGTACAATAACATCGGGAATCGTATTGACCAGCCTGTTATAAAGTTCCTCGCTCGCCCGCAGAGCATCCTCGGTCCGCTTGCGGTCCGTGATATCGCGGCCAATGCCCCGGAAACCTATGCAATCTCCCTTGGCATCCAACAATAAAGAAGCGTAAAATTCACAGGTTCGCCTGGCGCCGTCTTTCCTGATAATGTCCCATCGCAGACTCCTTTTTATGGGAATCCCCGTCTTGTATATCTTCTCGTAAGCATGAAAGACTTCTTTTGCGGATTCTTCTGTGCTGTATTGACGAAAATTCGCACCAATAATTTCATCCTTGCTGCAGCCAAAAATGCGCAAAAACGCCTCATTGGCAAAAGTGTAGTTTCCGGCAAGATCAACTTCCTGATACCCCTCTTCCATTTCATCAAGAATAGTGCGGTAACGTTCCTCGCTTTCCCGCAACGACTCTTCAGCTTTCTTACGCGCGGTAATGTCCCTGGCGATAAACATTACCCCTGACGGTTTTCCATCATCGGTCAGTAACGCTGATTTTATGTCAAATATCTTTGAGCCAGCGCCGGGATAGGATACTTCCCACTCAAATGACAACACGTCGCTGAAGCCTTCCTGTCTTTTCCGCATAATCGTCTTTTGCAGCTCATGCTTTTCAGGCGGTGTATAGTCCAGGAGATTCTTTCCTATCAGCTCAAATTCCCCGACAAGATCGATTGCCGCCTGATTCACATATGTAACTTTGAAATCAAAATCCACGCTGACAATAATATCATGCGTCGTTTCAAGAAGCTGGCGATATTTCTTTTCATTTTCCCGCAACCTGTCATGCGCTTCCCGGATCGTTCGCAACGGAAAAAAACGAAACATCAGAAAGAGAAGAAGACCGAACAAGGAAGAACAGGCTCCCACAATAACCGACCTTGAAACAAGAGGGGCAATGGATCGATGAATCTCAAAACGAGCAACTTTTATCCCTGAATCGTTGATAAATTCGCTGAAAGACAACACAGGAGACTTCAACCTTGCCTCTGTCCCGGTGATGATCTGTCCCTGCATGTCCTTGATGATTCTATTGTCAGCGTAATGATGAGAAAGGCGGCGGTTCAGTATTTCCTGAAGACGGATTTCCTCAAACTGCCAGGATTTGGGATTCTTTGCGACCAACTCTTCAATAAAACGCGTGGAGTATTCCATCTCCGTGTTGACGGTTCCCGCCATGTATTGGTAAGCAATGACAAAATACCCCGCCGGAACACTGACGGCGATAATAAGACTTATGATGAGTGCATGCACGAATGAAATATTCGTTATCGATTGTCCGTTCGCTTTCAATGATTTACCTCAGCAAGCCAAACGCCGCTTTTCTCCGCAATGGCACGTCCCTTTTGGGAATAGACATAATTAAGAAACTCTTCCGTCGCAGCGGAAAGTTGGCTCGTTGTCACAAAAATAATATCCTTGAAAAGCGGATATTTTCTGTTTGCCTGGTTTTTCCGGCCCGGTTTGATGCCGTTCAGAGCAAGAACGTTCACGGGGAATTGACCGACAAGAACCTGAGTAAGAGTTGACGCGCCAATAGCCCCCGCGGTTCCGGACAACGCTTCTATGGACTCGAAGTCCGTCATGGCGATCCTCATTCCTCTCCTTTTGTGCGCCTTGGCGATGGCCTCAGCCATGCCTGATGACAATCCCCTCATAATTTTCGTATCTGTTTCTTCATTCGGGCGCAAAATAATTCTGATGGTCTCTCCATTGGACCACTTTTTCGTTTTACCGGAATAAATATCCTCAAGTTCTCCGGTTGTGATATTTTGCAGAGGCACCTTTTTTTCGGTTACGATAACCAAGGGGGTCTTGCCATAATACCTGATCCTTAATCCGCGGTTTATTTCATCAGGTTTTAAAGAGCGGCTGATAACCGCAATATCGATGGCGCCGGCCAGAAGCGCCTTGATCGCCCCGGAACTTCCTAATGATTTTTCCATTTGGAACAAAACATGATGGTTGCCTTTGCCATAAGCTTCCAGGAAGGGCTTCATCATCGCCACGCTAGTTCCCGATCCGTTAATACGAATTTTATCTGAGGCAAGGCTATTGTATGGATAGGCAAAGAGTAGTAAATAAATCAAAATAAGAAAGAAGAATTTCAGCAAAAAACGATTTAACCGACGCATGTTCTCCGCCTCATTTTAATACAATTTGCTACTGTTTACCGGGAAAATAATAGAATAGGCGGCATCTTATGTCAAGTTTTATGACTCTGATGCAAAAGACCGTGCAAAATCACCAGAGCAAAAAAGCTCAGCCACACCAAAAGACACACCAAAATCATCAAAACCCAATAAAAAAAGGAGCTACAAATAATATGTAACTCCTTGTTATTATTGGTCGGGGCGAGAGGATTTGAACCTCCGGCATCTTGGTCCCAAACCAAGCGCGCTACCAGGCTGCGCTACGCCCCGTCTTATTCAATTTTCCCGGCCATCGAGATAAGCTTTTAGTTTGGCAAAAGCCTGTCCACGATGGCTTACCTTATTTTTTATTTCCGGCGGTAATTCCGCGGCGGTCTTTCTCAAATCCGGACAAAGAAAAATCGGATCGTAACCGAAACCATTTGTTCCCCGCCGTTCGTCAATAATCAGGCCCTGCCAGCTGGCCTCAAAAGCACGGTGCCGGCCGTCTTGATGAAACAGCACCAAGGCGCAAAAGAAAGACGCCGTTCTTTTTTCCTCGGGAACATTCTTTAATTTTTCCAAGAGTTTGGCGTTATTATCTTCATCCGTCGCGCCTTCACCGGCGTAACGGGCGGAATAAATACCCGGTTCGCCTCCCAGAACATCCACCGACAATCCGGAATCATCCGCCAAAACCGTCTCACCGGTGAACCCGGAAACAATTTTTGCTTTTTTCAAAGCATTTTCCAGATACGTGTTACCATCTTCCACAATTTCCGGCAAGGATGCAAAACAGTTCAGCGAAACCAGCTCGATATCCGCGCGCGCCAGCATCTCATTAATTTCTCTGACCTTGCCTTCGTTTTTTGTCGCAAAAACAATTCTCATTGCCGCCAGTCACCCACGATTTCCTTCTGGCAGGCAATGATTCTGGAAATGCCTGCCGCCGCCAGCGAAGTCATTTCATCGAGCTGTTCCTTGCCGAAAGGAACATGTTCCGCCGTTCCCTGAACCTCAACAAATAACCCGCCGCCGGTCATCACAAAATTCATATCAACGTCCGCCTGTGAGTCTTCCTCATATTCAAGATCCAGCAATACTTGATTTTGCACGATGCCGACACTGACCGCCGAAACAAAATCCGTGACGGGAATATTTTGAACCATGTTCTGCTGTTTCATATATTTAAACAAATCCATCAAAGCCACAAAAGCGCCGGTAATCGACGCAGTACGGGTTCCACCATCCGCCTGAATGACATCGCAATCGATAAAAATGGTTCGTTCGCCAAAAGCCGTTAAATCCGTCACGGCCCGCAGCGACCGGCCGATCAGCCTTTGAATTTCGTGTGTCCGGCCGCCAAGTTTTCCCCTGGAAGATTCGCGCGCCGAACGTATTGGCGTGGACATGGGCAACATGGCATACTCTGCCGTCAGCCAGCCCTTTCCCGAATTTTTCAAAAAAGGCGCCGTCTTTTCGTCGAGAGACGCGGCGCACAGAACCTTTGTGTTTCCGAATTCAACCATTACGGAACCAGGCACATTATTCAAATACTGGTTGATGATGCGGATCGGCCGCAGTTCATCAAATTTTCTATCTGAGTTTCTCCTGAACACTTGACTCCTAGAAGAAAGATTTAATGCTTTTAGCCAGAGCTTTGGCTATTTCTGCCTGTGTTTTGCCATTCGCCAGCTTCTTCTTTTCATCGGAATTCGTGGCAAAACCCAGTTCAACCACCAAGACGGGCACGGGCAAACCCTCCGTAAGCGGTACTACGGCTTCACGAAGCCCCCTGCCCTTGCGCGGGAAAAGAACGTCCAGATTTTTTTGCACAATGCGCGCCAGTTTCACCGTGTCACCAAGATAGTGGCTCCCAGCACCGGCAACCGCTTCTTTCTCGACTTGCCTTGAAGCATCAAGGCCTTTAAAACCAGGATAATACAATTCAAATCCCGATGCATTTCTCCCGAAACCGGCATTGATATGCAGGCTTAAAACGATCGCCGGCTTTGTGTTAAGTATTTTTTCTTTTCGCCCCTCCAAAGATACCGTTTTATCCGAATTTCTGGTTAAAACTACTTGCATGCCGGTTTCATAAGCCAGCTCCTTTTGCAGAGTCAGAGCAATGGCCAGCGTTAAATCCTTTTCCACTCCCAAAACGCCATTATCGTCGCCGCCATGCGCTGGATCGATAACAACAATGGGCTTTGCCGTTTGGGCGTCTCCCCCCCAAGGAAGGCACAACACCAGAGCAGAAAAAAAGACGACAGCATATTTTTGCCATTTATGAAACATCACTTCACCTATTTAAGATATTGTCTTCCACCCAAGCCGGGTTGAGGCTGCTTATAGCAGAGTGGATTTGTTTGTCAACCGTCAAATGGAACTTCTTTTTATCTTCAGGCCTTGCGTATCCTTTCGATGGAACGCACCATTTTCAGCTGCCGGATGGCGGAAAAGATAGAGTTGAGCTGCTGCGTATCATAAACATCAATAACGAAAATGCAGTTGGCGATCATGTCCGTCGTCTCCACCTGGGCAAAACTGATATTTACATCAAATGACGTAATCACTGAGCTGACTTCTTTGATAACGCCCTTTCGGTCGTTGCACACCACCCTGATATGCACAGGATAGGAATGCTTCCTCCGGACATCCCAGTTAACATCAACAATCCTCTCAATATCCAGACGTTTTAAATGTGGACAATTTTGCGTATGGACGGTAATACCTCTTCCACGGGAAATATAACCGGAAATATCATCCCCCGGAATCGGATTGCAGCATTTGGCAAATTTCACCATCACATCGTCAATACCGGTCAGGCTGATCCCCATTGATGGGGCGGCGGAGTCTTTTTTCTTTGTTTTTTCAGGAAGTTTTTCAGCATCTTTAGTCGCTTCCTGAATCAGAAAATGATTGACCACCTGGCGCGGAGAAATGCGGCCATAACCCACCTGAGAAATCAGGTCGTCAAGCGTTTGCAAAGAATGCTCCGCCAATATTTTCTTAATCTCTTCTGATTTGATGAAATTGGCGAATTTCAGGTTGTTACGCTTGAATTCTTTTTCCAGTAAATCTTTTCCGAGATTCAGGGAACTGCTTTTTTCCTCCAGATTGATCCAGTTACGAATTTTGGAAATGGCCCGCGAGGTTACGACATGTTTCAACCAGTCCTTACTGGGATGATGACCGGTCTGCGTAATGATTTCGATCTGGTCGCCGTTTTGCAATTGGTAACGCAACGGTACAATGTTCCGGTTCACCTTGGCGCCGATGCACTGATTGCCGACATCAGTATGGATACTGTATGCAAAATCAATAGGCGTTGCCCCCTTGGGAAAGGATTTGACATCGCCATGCGGCGTAAAAACATAAACTTCTTCGGGGAAAAGCGCCATTTTGAGGTTGGACATAAACTCTTTCGGATTCTTGATTTCCTGCTGAACCTCCAGGGCTTCCCTGAGCTTTTTAATCTGATTGTCTTCGTTATCCTGAAATGCTCTTCCCTCCTTATATCGCCAATGAGCCGCAATGCCCTTTTCCGCCCACTCATGCATGGCCCGTGTGCGAATCTGGATTTCGACTCTTTCTCCGTAAGGACCAATGACCGCGGTATGCAGGGATTGATAGTTATTGGCCTTGGGCATGGCAATATAATCCTTGAAGCGGCCGGGAACCGGTTTCCATAATGCGTGAACGATGCTGAGCGCTTCATAGCAGCTTTTATCAAGTTCCGAATCCATAATGATGCGAAAAGCGATAACGTCATAGACTTCATCGAAATTGATATGCTGTTCATGCATTTTTTTATAAATGCCATATAAATGTTTCGCCCTGCCCTCCACGTCGCATTGAATGGAAACCTTTCTCAACTCCTTGAAAATGATGGTTTTCACTTCTTCCGTATATCGATTGCGCGATTCCTGGGATTTAGCGACACGGGAATTGATTTCATTGTAAGCATCCGGAGATATGTACTGAAAAGCCAGATCTTCCAGTTCCGTCTTCATCCAGTTGATCCCCAGACGGTTGGCCAGAGGCGCATAGACATCCATCGTTTCACGTGCGATAAAAATTTTCCGGTCTGGTTTCTGATACTGAAGGGTTCTCATGTTGTGGATACGGTCAGCCAGCCTGACGATCAGGATGCGGATATCCGAAGACATCGCCAGAATCATCTTACGGAAATTTTCCGCTTGTCTTTCTTCCTGCGAGCCAAATGAAATGCGGCTAAGTTTAGTAAGCCCGCTTACCAGAAAAGCCACATCCCTGCCAAATTCCCGTTCGATTTGTTCTTTGGTGGTCAGCGTGTCTTCAATCGTGTCGTGAAGCAGCCCGCTGATGATCGTCGCCGCATCCATTTTCATATCAACAAGCATGCCGGCAACTTCCATGGGATGAGTGAGATAAGGCTCTCCGGATAAACGCACCTGTCCCTGATGCACCGTGGCCGAATAGATATAGGCCTTTTGAATCATCTCCAGATCTTCAGCCTCTGGGAGGTAGGCTTGAGCTTTATCAAGGACATCATTGATTCTTAACATGAAGATTCCCCGTTCAGGCCACGGCTGTCATCAGGCATGTTTTAATTCTGAAGCAATGATTTTACGGATCTCCGAAACAATATCACTTGTTGCATAAAGG
The DNA here is from genome assembly GCA_964491435.1 of uncultured Smithella sp. Classification (GTDB taxonomy): domain Bacteria; phylum Desulfobacterota; class Syntrophia; order Syntrophales; family Smithellaceae; genus UBA8904. The sequence continues at coordinate 18,637 of CAZBGE010000005.1, read as the reverse complement.
CTGCTCTCGCCTGTTTTACGGATTTTCAACTCGACCTGTCTCTGCGCCAGATTCTTCGAGCCCACAACGATGCGCAGGGGAATGCCGATCAGATCGGCATCCTTGAACTTCACCCCTGCCCGTTCATCGCGATCATCAAGAATCACTTCCACGCCGCATTTCAGCAATTCAGCATAAATCTCTTCCGCTGCTTTCATGACGTCAGGTTCCTTGATGTTCACCGGTGTGACAATGACCGCATAAGGCGCAAGCGGTATCGGCCAGATGATGCCGTTTTGATCGAAATTCTGTTCAATGCAGGCGGCCACAGTTCTGCCAATGCCGATGCCGTAGCAGCCCATAATCATAATCTTTTCTTTTCCGTCGCGATCAAGGTAAACGGCCTTCATGGCTTTGCTGTATTTGACGCCCAATTTAAAAACATGACCGACTTCAATGCCGCGGACGAATTTGATGGCGCCCGAGCACCGGGGACAGGCGTCGCCGGGCTGCGAAACACGCAGATCGGCAAAAGACTCCACCTTGAAATCACGCTCCAGGTTAACGTTTTTTAAATGATAATTTTCCTGATTGGCGCCGGTCACCATATTGACCAGATTCATGATCGAATAATCGGCGATTACTCTGACTTTTATTCCGGCAGCGCCGGCGAATCCGCGCGGCGCTCCCGTAGCCTTGAGAATCATTTCATCACCGGCCAGTTCCAGTTCGGCGGCGCCCAGATAATTTTTCACCTTGATTTCGTTGACCTCCTGATCGCCGCGGATCAAAACGGCGCAGGGCTTGCCATCCGCATTGAAAATAAGGGTTTTGACAATTTGTCGCGGCGACACCTTCAGGAATGAACTGACTTCTTCAATCGTGCGCACATCCGGTGTTTCAACTCTCTCCAAAGGCAACCAGTCTTTTTCCTGAACGATGGTCTTTTCCGGCCTGGCGATTTCCGCCTTTTCCAAATTGGCGGCATAGTTGCATTTTTCACAGAAAACAATGGCGTCCTCACCCGATTCGGCCATCACCATGAATTCATGCGAGAAGCTTCCGCCAATGCTGCCGGAATCGGCTTCGACCGGCCGGAAATCCAAACCGCAGCGCCGGAAAATATTGTTGTAGGCGGCAAACATTTTTTCATAGCTTTTTTCCGCGCCTGCTTCGTCTGCGTCAAAACTGTAGGCGTCTTTCATGCCAAATTCCCGGCAACGCATCACCCCGAAACGCGGACGCACTTCATCGCGGAATTTCGTCTGAATCTGATACAGATTGCGCGGCAATTGCCGGTAGGTTTTAATATCGTGGCGCACCAGATCCGTAATGACTTCTTCATGCGTCGGTCCCAGGCAATAGTCACGGTCATTGCGGTCACGGAATCGTAATAGTTCCTTGCCGTAAAAGGTCCAGCGGCCGGATTCCTGCCAGAGCTCAGCCGGCTGCACCATTGGGAGATGAACCTCCTGGGCGCCGGCTTTGTTCATTTCTTCGCGGATAATCTGTTCGACTTTACGAATGACACGATACCCCAACGGCAGGTAGGAATAAATACCGCTGGTCAATTTTCGAATCATTCCCGCCCGGATCATAAGTTGATTGCTGACAACTTCTGCATCGGACGGAACTTCCCGCCCGGTAGGCAGGTGCATTTCCGAGTAACGCATTACTCCTCCTTATTTTCGCTATCCAGGGCTTTTATCTCTTCGAGTAAAACCGGGATAAAATCTTTTTCTTTAATCTTTTTGTAGGCAACGCCTTTTTTGAACATCATGCCGAAACCATTTCCGCCCGCAATGCCAATATCCGCTTCCGCAGCCTCGCCGGGTCCGTTGACCACACAACCCATCAACGCCACTTTAATATAGTCTTTTCTGCCAGCCAGCGCCTTTTCCACTCTCGCCGTCAAACCGGTCAAATCGACTTGACAGCGGCCGCATGTAGGACACGAGATGATTTCCGGACCGACTTTGCGAATCTTTAAAGCCCTCAAAATGCCATAGGCAATAGGTATTTCCTGCACCGGATCCCCGGTCACCGAAACACGAATAGTATCGCCAATCCCTTCATAAAGCAGCGTTCCAATGCCGAGGGCTGATTTAACCGCTGCCTGCGCCAGCGTTCCCGCCTCCGTAACACCCAGATGCAATGGATAATCCGTTTTGGCGGCAATTTTTCGATAGGCTTCAATCATCATCGGCACGTCAGAGGATTTGAGGGATAGTTTGATTAAATCAAATCCCATGTCTTCAAACATCTCAATGTTGCGCAACGCGCTGGCACAAAGGGCCTCCGACGTCACGCCACCATAATCAAGAACCAAATCTTTCTGCAGGGAACCGGCATTAACACCGATGCGAATGACCGTCCGGCGTTCTTTTGCCGCCTTGACAACCTCGGCGATCTTGTCTCTGGCCATGTTGCCGGGATTAATCCGGATACCATCCGCGCCTTGCTTGATGGCGGCCAGGGCCAACTGATAATGGAAATGAATATCTGCAATCAGAGGAATATTAATTTTCTTTTTGATGCCGGAAATGGCCGCCGCCGCCTCTTCATCCGGAACCGCCACACGGACGATTTCACAGCCTGCTTCCTGCAAGACATTGATCTGACCGGCGGTCGCCTCAATATTGCGCGTATCCGTATTAGTCATGGATTGGACAACAATGGGCGCCTCTCCGCCAATTTTGACGGCTCCGACATGAACTGCTCTTGTTTTTCTTCTAATAATTGAATTGTTTGTCATAGGATCTTTTCTGAAAAGTTTATTTTCCCAGCCAGCAATGCAGACAAAGCTGTTCTGCGGACAACCCGATGGCCGCAATCATGTCCTCAATCTCCATGTATTTCAGAGATGTCACATTGATATCCCGCCGAATCCAATCAATCATTTTTGCGTATTTTGACGATGTAGCATCAAGATAATCCACCGGATCTTCGATATCTTTCCCTTCCAGAGCACGCATCGCTTTCCGGCAGGCCAGTTCAGCGGTTGTGCGCGTCGAAGACGCATAAATACAGGGAAACATCAGGGGAGGACAGGCGGGGCGCACGTGAATTTCCTTTGCCCCATTGTCCCATAATTTCTTAACGGTTAAATTTTTTAACTGCGTGCCGCGCACGATCGAGTCATCGCAAATAATCATCCGGTTCCCGTTAATGACCTCCCGAACGGCAAAAAGTTTCATGGTTGCAATCAGATTACGGATTTCCTGAGTGGGCGGCGTATAACTCCGCCCGTAGCCGGGCGTATATTTCACCAGCGGCCTCCGGTAAGGAATACCGGACTCCATGGCGTAACCAATCGCATGACCAACCCCGGAATCCGGAACACCTGCGACAAAATCCGCATCAACGTTGTCCCGTCTGGCTAAATATCGGCCGCAACGTTCTCTGGTGCTCTCGACGCTGATACCGTCGTATGTGGATGACGGAGAGCCAGTATAGATCCATAAAAAAGAACAGATCTTTTTCCTGGTTCCTTCAGGTTTGAGTTGTTTGACGCCATCGGGCGAAAGCAGGACGATTTCTCCCGATCCCAGGAAACGGTGCAATTTATAACCAAGATTTTCGAAAGAACTTGCTTCGGTGGCGACAACATAGGATTTTCTGCCGCTGTCTTTGCTCTGACCCAAAGCCAGAGGAAAACGGCCAACCTTATCCCGGGCCGCGTAAATGCCCTCCGGCGTTAAAACTAAAACACAAATGGAACCTTCAATAATGCCGCGCATAGAGGCAATGCCTTCGACAATATTATCCCCGCGATTAATCAGAGAGGCAACAATTTCTGCGTTATTGACGCCTCCTCCCGCCATTTCCGTAAAGGAAGCCCCTTCGTTGAGCAGCTCACTGACCAGGTCATTCTTGTTGGTAATTAAACCAGTGGCCGCCACCGCATATATACCGAACTTGGATCGAAAAATTAATGGCTGCGGAGATTCATCATCAATGGCGCCAATCCCGGAATGACCTTCCATTTTCTTGTAATCATCAACGAATCGCGATTTAAATTGCGCCTGTGATATTTCATGAATCGTATTGTAAAAACCCCTGGAGCCGAATACGGCCATGCCGCCATGCTCGGTTCCCAAATGAGAATGATAATCCGTGCCATAAAAAAGCGTTTGAACACAACTGTCCTCTGTGACAACTCCGAAAAGGCCTCCCATGGTTTCCTTCCTTCCACCGTTTATTTAAACAAGTTTTGCGACAGCGTTTTTGATTCGTTTAACGCCTTCTTCAATATTCTTTAACGATGTCGCATAGGACAAACGGATGTGATTATCGCTGCCGAACGCCGCTCCCGGCACTGTGGCCACATTGGCCTCGTCAAGCAGATATTCAATAAAATCCGTGGAATTAAATATTTTTTCCCCCGAAAAAGAAAGCCCGTAAATTCCGGACACGTTAGGGAATACATAAAAAGCGCCTTCCGGCGTCAGGCAGTGAATCCCCGGAATGTCATTGAGCGCTTCAACAATATAATCTCTTCTTTTCTTAAATTCCCCGACCATCATGGCAACCACTTCTTGATCCCCATTGAGCGCCGCTACGGATGCTTTTTGCGAGATGGAGGCCGGATTGGAGGTGTTCTGGCTTTGAATTTTGCCGATGGCGCCGATGATCTCATCCGGACCTGCCGCGTAGCCGATACGCCATCCGGTCATGGCATACGCTTTGGACACGCCATTAACAACGATGGTTCTATTCTTTAAACGCGGCTCAACCATCGCCATATTGGTAAAAGAAAAATTTGCATATAGTATTTTTTCGTAAATATCGTCCGAAATGATAAAAATATCCGTATTCAGAAGAACGTCGGCCAGCGCTTTGAGTTCATCAGGAGAATAAGCCGCTCCCGTCGGATTGGACGGACCGTTAAAAACAATGGCTTTGGTGCGTCTGGTGAGGGACGACTTGAGCTGGTCCGGCTTCATCTTGAAGCCGTCTTTTTCCAGGGTATTGAGAATGACGGGCGTTCCACCGGCCAGCACAACAATATCCGGATAAGAAACCCAATAGGGCGCAGGAATAATGACCTCATCGCCTTCTTCAAAAAGCGCCTGTGCTAAATTGTACAATGTGTGTTTGGCGCCACAGGAGACAACAACCTGGGAACGTTTATATTCCAGATGATTATCGACATTCAATTTATTGATAATTGCATCTTTCAGTTCATCCGTTCCGCCAACCGGCGTATATTTTGTAAACCCGGCATCGATAGCTTTAATCGCTGCCTTCTTAATATGGTCCGGCGTATCAAAATCCGGTTCGCCCGCGCCAAAACCAATAACATCCCTTCCCTGAGCCCGGAGGGCGTTAGCCTTCGCCGTAATGGCCAGGGTCTCCGACGGTTTCACTTTTGCAACTCTTGACGCCAGTTTCACAAACTGCCTCCTGTTATTTTTTTATGTTATATTTTTCAATGAGTTTCTGATGCACATTATCCGGAACAAGACCTTTCACCGATCCTCCAAAACTGGCCACTTCCTTAATGAGATTGGAACTGGTGAAAAACCACCGGAACCCGCTCATCAGAAAAACGGTTTCCACATTTTTTGTCTGGCGGCGATTCATCAGCGCCATCTGAAATTCATACTCAAAATCCGACAAAGCGCGCATGCCACGCAGGATAGTGCTGGCGCCGGATGTCTGAAGATAGTCAATCAGCAGCCCCGAATGACTGTCCACCTTAATTCCGGGAACGCCATCAAACACTTCACGGATAAACCGGCATCGTTCCTCCACGGTAAACAAAGATGATTTATGCGGATTAAAAGCCACAAGAACGATAATTTCATCAAATATTTTGCCGCCTCTTTTGATAATATCTACATGGCCGTTAGTAATGGGGTCAAACGAACCAGGATAAATCGCTACTTTCTTTTCAAATTTCTGTTCGGTCATTCGCCGCCACCTTTATAAAAGTCAATAAATTTTCTCCATACTTTCTTTGCTCCGCCAAAATCCACTTATCCGGCAGTGACATCAGCTTTTCACGGACGGAATGCTGTAATGCAATGACGCCGTCTTGACGCAAAACAGGATATTCATTCAATGCTTCAATCGTTTTCCCTATAAAACCATGGTTGTACGGAGGATCGGCAAAGATCACATCAAACCTGTATTCTTTTCGATAAAGGCCGCTCAATGCCGACTCAATGCCGGCATGGATAATCAGGCATTTCTCCGAATAACCGCACAAAGAAACGTTTTCCTGGATAACATCCGCAAGAAATTTGTTCTTTTCCACAAAAACAACAGTTTTTGCTTTACGGCTGGCTGCCTCTAAGCCCACGGAACCGGAACCGGCAAATAAATCCAAAATGAATTGCTCCGCAGGAGATTCCAGCAAATTAAAAAGTGTTTCCCTTAAAAAATCTGTTGTCGGCCTTTGTTGTGATCGGGAAGGAAAATGTAATACCCTTCCTTTTGCTTCACCGCCGGAAATTCTCATAAGATATCACTTTGAACGTGAAAAACCGCGCTGATTAAGGCTCTTTATTGGATACACTTTTGTTTCCAGATCCCCCCCTCATTTTCTGGATGAATTTCAGCATCCACCACAGAGGTCCGGAAATCGCATACCCCACCATAATGACAAAGACCATTACTTCCGGTTTATAGATGATAATCAAAAGAACGCCTACAATCACCAGAAAGGTCATAAACGGCATACGTGAAAAAAGTTTCATATCTTTGCCGCTGTAATATTTGATGCTACTGACCATCAAAAGGGCCAAGGTAATCGTAACAATTATCATGTAGGGATTATGAAAAGCGCCGTCAACGCCCAGGTGGTCAAAAAAGATAACTGTTGTAGCGATGACGGCGGCTGCCGCCGGAATGGGCAAACCATTAAACACCTTACTGTCAATCAGACCAATTTGAACATTATACCGCGCCAATCGCAAAGCACCGCAGGCCACAAACAGAAAACCGGCCATCCAACCCAATTTCCCGTAATAGGACATGGCCCAAATGTAGGCCAGCAAAGCCGGCGCCATGCCAAAAGCGATCAGATCAGCCAGCGAATCATATTCAGCTCCAAATTTACTGGTGGTATTCGTTATTCGCGCTATTCTGCCGTCAAGACCGTCAAAAACAAGAGAAACCAAAATGGCGATTGCGGCCAGAAAAAACTTTTCCTGAATAGATGCCACAATCGAATAAAACCCCATAAACAAACTGGCGGTTGTAAAAAGGTTAGGCAACACATAAATGCCTTTTTTGAAACGTGCATGTCGAGGGTGATCTTCGTTGCTCATGAGAGGTATCCTAAGTGTGTTTTTCCCGCCCGGACTTTTTCGTCCAGCTTGACGACAATTCGAGAATCAAAAGGCAGAAATACTTCAACGCGGGAGCCGAAACGAATCAGGCCGAATCTCTCCCCTTTTTTTAAAGTTTCTCCCTGGCGGGTCCAGCAAACAATTCTCCTCGCAATCAGCCCAGCAATCTGCACAACCCAAATCATACGACCGTCCCGAGTCCGAATCATTACTTCATTTCGCTCATTCTCCGCCGACGCTTTATCAAGATTGGCCGACAGGAATTTTCCCTGGTGATACTGAATTTTCTCTATGGTCCCTTCATAGGGAACACGATTCACGTGAACATTAAATACATTCATAAAAATACTAATTTTCTTAAAACGGCCTGTTATCGCGCCATGAAGATTAACTTCTTCAATTTTAATGACCTTGCCGTCTGCCGGGCTGATGACCAGTTTATCCTCGTCTTGAAAAGTTCTTTCCGGATTTCGAAAGAAACAGATGACAAAAACCGTAGCCGCCGCCAAAATTCCCGCAAGCCAGACTATGCCCAGAAGAGCAACAAAGGCGGTAAGAAAGAGGGAAAGGATGATAAAAGGAAAACCTTCGTAAGCGATAATACCATTATGTTTCATACAGTATTTCATCTTTCTGCAAATGAATTTTGTTGATATATGAATCGGGTGTGCTTGTCAATAAATCTTTACCTGATGTTTTTTTGACTATCCGCTTGACAGGCCTGTAAAAAAACATATATAGATTAAAAAAAATCAGGAGGATGAGGGATGGCCGCAACAGTTAAAATATACACGTTAAGCACATGCAGCCACTGCAAGGCGACCAAAAAGTTTTTAAATGACAATGATATAGTTTTTAACGCCATCGACGTCGATCTCCTGCAGGGAAAAGACAGAGAGAATGTTTTAAATGAGGTCATTCAATACAACCCCCATCGTTCTTTTCCGACGATTATCATCGGCGGCAAAATTATTGTCGGTTTTAAAGAAAAAGACATCCGGGAGGCGCTGGGAATTTCATGACGCCGTCCGAACTTTATGACCGGTTAAAAAAAACCCAGGAACCCAAAGGATATTTCTTTAACAAAGATAAAGACTGGGTGCTTGCCATTCTTCAGGATCTGCTGATTAATAAAGATCGTTACAGTTACACATCCTGCCCCTGCCGCCTGGCGTCCGGCAACCGCGAAAAAGACCGTGATATTATGTGTCCCTGCGTTTATCGGGCGGAAGATGTCCAGGAATACGGAAGCTGCTACTGCAATTTATACGTTTCACAGGATTGGAATGACCATAAGATTCCTCATCATTATGTGCCGGAAAGGCGACCTCCGGAAAAAATATTCTTTTGATTTCTTTTTCTTGATTTGCCCTGACAATTAATAGCATCTGACGATTTTTTTATCTAAAATATTGACAAACGATTCAAGTAACAATAAGTTACAAAGAATATAATCACGTGAAGGGATCATCTAAATGATTAATACATACATTTGCAAAAAAAAGGGAAACTTAATTGCGGAAATCTGCACGGACACAACCTGCGAGTGGCGGCTGAAAAATGAAGCATTTCTTAATTGCACCTGGGTTGCATGTAATTACGGACCATTTACACTGGAAGAAGTCGGAGATATGATGGGCGTGACCCGTGAACGAATCCGGCAAATTGAAGCTAAAGCGTTAAAAAAACTCCAACATAAAAAAAGACGTGATCAGCTTAAGGATTTTGCCTCGCCAGGCAATGAATGGGATAATTTGTAAGGGGTTTATTCCCGTTTTTTCTTGCGCAATTTTTCAAGAAACAGCACTTCATTCATGTAAATTTTTCGCTCATCACGCGCAAACAACATGCCGCTAATCGACATTTCCATATCGAGGGCGGCAATCCTGTCCATCCTGGGACTAACTGAACAAATATTCTTCAATTCTTCAATAGCTTTTGACGATCTCGCGGATAAGGTTTGCGCCATTTTCTCCGCTTCCTGCATAAATTTTTCAGGAGGTGACACCTTGTTCACCAGACCGATTCGCTGGGCTTCATTGGCGCCGATCGGCTCACCCAACATCACAATTTCTTTTGCCTTCGTCGCGCCGACGATCTGGCTTAAGGGGTAGTACAAAGGACTTAATCCGAATTTCAGCTCCGGATGGCAGAAGATAGCGCTTTCCGACGCGACAATCAGATCGCATACGGTCACGATATTAAAGCCGCCGCCCAGAGCGATGCCGCCAACTGCGGCAATGACGGGTTTGGGATAGGAATATATTTTCTTCAGATATCTTTTCATCGATTCGAAATAGTCATCAATCTCCACATTAGCCAGAGAAGACATTTCCTTGATGTCCATGCCGGCTGAAAAGACATATTCTCCGCCGGTAATAATCAACGCCTTCATTTGCCGATCCGCCTCAACATCAAGAAGCGCATCGTTGAATTCCAGGCGCATTTCCATAGAAAGGGCATTCATTTCGCGGACACGATTAAATATTATAATAGCGTATGTATCTTTTTTCTCGAGAAGAATGTTTTTATAAGACATTATTCGCGTCCTACCTTTAACCGGAGACCTTTCCCAGCCTTGAAAAAAGGAACTCTTCTTTCACGCAACGCCACAGGCGCGCCCGATTTCGGATTGCGGCCGATTCTGGACTTCCTTTCACGCATCGTAAATGCGCCAAATCCTCTGATCTCAATTCGTTCATTGTTTTTCAGCGCCTCCATCATGGAATCAAAAATTGTCTGCACGGCTAAGGCAACATCCTTTTGCACATAGATTTGACACTTTTCCTGCGTCTTTTTGATTAATTCATTTTTGGTCATGCTGGCTCTGCCGGTCTTCAGTTATGGATGATATAAATAACTGATCCCTCCCCATTTTTGAGCCTTTTCCTGAATGGAGCGGCCCAGTTGATCAGCCGCGCTCTCAAACATAAAATCAAAAACGGAAGGATGCTTCTTTTTAGGATAAACCAAATCGTAATTGCCATTATTACCGGCCAGCTTACTGGCTAATTTCGCGGCGGAGGCCATGTCGCCCAACTGATCAACCAAACCGTATTCTTTCGCTTTGCGGCCGGAAAAAACACGACCGTCTCCGATTGCAACAACCTGCTCGCGAGTCATTTTTCTATCCCGGACAATGACGTCAATAAATTGATTATAAATATCGTCAATTAATTCCTGAATAATGGCCTTTTCTTGAGGAGTCATCTCACGTACGGGAGAGCCAATATCCTTGTACTGGCCGCTTTTCACAACGGATGCTTTCACGCCGACTTTTTTCAGAAGTTCTTCCACATTGGCAAATTGCATGATCGCCGATATACTCCCGGTGATGGTCCCGGGATTAGCCACGATTTTATCCCCGGCGCAGGCAATCAACAGACCACCGGATGCGGCTACCGACCCCATTGACACAACCACTTTTTTCTTTTTTCTAAGCGCAACAATGGCGTCATAGATTTCCTGTGATGCGGCAACCCCGCCGCCCGGCGAATCTATGCGCACCACAACAGCCGTAATGGAGTCATCCTTGGAAAATTCATCAATATATTCATTAATTTCAAGTGAATCACCGATCACACCCTCAACAGGCACCACACCTATCTTATCATTCAAAGAAAAGCTTTTTGCGCTCACACTGCCGGATTTAGCGCCTGTCCTGTAAAAGAAGCCATACAGGACGGCGCCCATGGCAATCAGTAAAATTAATCCCCAAATGACAGGATGTTTTCTCATGCTTTTATTCCTTGGTCTGGTTTCCGATCTTTACATCGGCCAGCGCTTGAGCCATGTTCGAACCAATATTCTCACGATTATTAATATATTGGCTTGAAGTTACCGCCGGGGCCTGCACCGGCGCTTCCATTTCTTTAATGCTCAAGCGGATTTTCTTTGTTTTCACATCAATGCTCTTGACTACGGCGGAAACCGTATCACCAACGTTATACAATTCCGCCGATGATTTTACACGTTTCTGACTGATCTCGGAAATATGAACCAGACCTTCAATACCGTCTTCAATTTCTACAAAAATCCCAAAATCGGTAAAGTTGGTTATTTTACCTGTCACCACGCAACCGGGAGCATATTTTTGCGGTAATTCTTCCCAGGGATTCTTGTCAATCTGTTTAATCCCCAGAGAAAACTTCTCATTATCCACGTCAATATTTAAGACAACAGCTTCAACTTCCTGCCCTTTCTTGAAATATTCGGAGGGATGAGTCACCCGGTGTTTCCATGAAATATCCGATACATGAACCAAACCATCGATACCGTCTTCAATGCCGACAAATACGCCAAAATTTGTAATGTTGCGCACGAGACCCTTGACCACTGCGCCAACCGGATATTTCTCTTTGAGTTTTTCCCAGGGATTAGCTGTCGTCTGTTTCAGGCTCAAAGAAACTCTCTTGGCCTCCGGGTTGACTTCCAGCACCACCACATTGACGGTATCGCCAACATTTAATACTTTAGACGGATGCTTAATTTCCCGTGTCCAGTACATCTCCGAGATGTGCACCAGACCTTCCACGCCCGGTTCCAATTCAATGAATACACCGTAATCCGTCAAATTGACCACTTTACCCTGAACCAGAGCGCCGACCGGATACTTTTCCGAAATATTCTCCCACGGATTCTCGTTAAGCTGCTTCAGGCCTAATGAAACTCTTTCTTTCTCGCGATCAAACGAAAGGACTTTCACCTTGATTTTTTCACCCTTTTGGAAAACATCGGCCGGTTTGGCAATCCTCCCCCAGGAAATATCCGTCACATGAAGAAGTCCGTCAATGCCGCCCAGATCGATAAAAATGCCGTAATCCGTGATATTCTTGATAACGCCTTCCACAATGCCGCCTTCCACGATATTGTTCAGCGTGTCTTTCTTTTCGCTTTCTCTTTCGGAAGCCATAATGGCTCTTCTTGATAAAACAACATTATTACGTTTGCGGTCATATTTTAAAATATTGAAATCCAGCGTTTGCCCAATAAACTGATCCAGATCTTTAATGGGCCGGACATCGATTTGTGAACCGGGCAAAAACCCGATAATGCCAATGTCCACGGAAAGCCCCCCCTTTACCTTTTCCACCACGGTACCCTTGATGGTCAGATTATTGTCGCTGACGTTTTTAATATCATCCCAAACTTTCAGTTTAGCCGCTTTTTCTCTGGATAAAACCAGGTTTCCTTCTGAATCACGTTTATCAATAAATACCTCTATATCATCGCCAACAGCCACATTCACATTTCCCTGGGCGTCTTTTAATTCTTTAATTGGAATAAAACCTTCAGTTTTCCAGCCTACATCCACCATCACAATATCCGCTGTGATCTGAACAACTTTCCCTTGGGCAATGTCGCCATATTTCAATTGATTCAGGCTTTGTTCATAGAGTTCCTTGAAGCCCATAGCTTCTTCCATGGAAGGAGAGAGTGCATGATTCGCGTTTGAATTTGAAGAGTCGGACTTAACCTCCTTTTCATTTGTTAAGTTTTCGTTATTATTGTTAACCATTAACCTAATACCCCCTAATTTTTATAAGACTTTTTAATCTTATTTCCCTAACATACTGAAAATTAAATAGCAAGACAAATCAAGCGCGCATTCCGCGCAGTTCCCAGCTTCCCATCAATCATCCCCGCCGGACAAGCAAGAAAGAATTTTTTCGACGACACCAGACACATCCAATGATGTCGAATCAATGATGATGGCATCCGCCGCCGCGCTCAAAGGCGCTGTCTTCCTCCCGGCATCCTGACGATCTCTGACCTGCATGTCACGGGATATGGTTTCTCTTTCCACCGGTTCGTTCTTCCGGCAAAGCTCTTCGTGGCGTCTCCGGATCCTTTCCTCAATACTCGCATCCAGAAAAAATTTGGCGTCCGCATTTGGAAAAACAACTGTTCCCATATCTCTTCCTTCCGCCACAATTCCGCCGCCGGCGCCTGCTTCGCGCTGAAGGAACAGCAGCCTCTCCCGCACAACAGGAAAGGCGGACAGAGCGGAAGCGGCCAACCCAACTTCCTCAGTCCGGATTTTGTCTCCCGCATACTCACCTTCCACAAAAACCTTCATTTTGCCATTGACATTTTTCAAGGTGATATCCGTAGATGAACAGAACGCCGCCAGCGCGTTAGCATCTTGAATATCAATCTTTTTTTTCAGCGCCTGATAGGCCAAGGCGCGGTAAATCGCACCCGTGTCCAGATAAAGGTAGCCAAGTCTGGCGGCCACCGTCTTGCTGACCGTGCTTTTTCCGGCGCCTGCGGGGCCATCTATGGTAATGACTTTTTTCATGATTATCCGCTCTTCCTCATTCATCCCGCTAAAAAACACGGCAATTAAACCCCATAAGCAATACTTGCCTAATCATGCCAAAGAAGGTAGTATGCACAACTCCATAATTGCGGGTAATGTGGTTAACTATGTGTAAAATGGTTCAAATGCAATATTTTTCTTCGGCCCTGATTCTTTTTCTTGTGTTTTTCGGAACACAAAACGCCTGGTCTGCTTTTACCATCGACGACGAAAAAAAACTGGGCAAAGAAATTTATGATAAACTTGAAAAGAACAACTTTTTACTCCATGAAAAAAGGTTAAATAATTACGTAACGGACATCGGCCATCAGGTTTTATCCCACAGCCATAAAGCGCCTTTTGAATTTACTTTTTCCATTTTCAACAGTTCCGGAATCAATGCTTTCGCCACACCCGGCGGCTATATTTACATTAACAAAGGGTTAATTTCCGCCGTGGAAAACGAGGCGCAACTGGCCGGCGTCATCGCGCATGAAATCGCACATGCCAACGCCCGGCATGTCGCCGGCATGATTGAAAAATCACAGAAACTTAATATCGCCATGCTGGCCGCCATTATCGCGGGAGCATTCCTGGGCGGAGGCGGCGAGGCTTCAGCCGCCATTGCGGCCTTTTCCGTGGCTGGCGCTTCGTCAATGAGCCTCAGTTACCAGCGGGAGCATGAGGAAGAAGCAGACCGCCTGGGCATCGGCTACCTGGTGGAAGCCGGGTACTACCCGGCGGCCATGGTCCAGTTCCTCAAGATCATTAAACAGTATGAATTCCTTTCAAAAACAATCCCTTCCTATCTCCGGACGCATCCCGGCACGGACGACCGCATTTTTTATCTGGAAAGCCTGATTCAAACACAATATCGCCAGACCGTGGGGGCCGGAAATATCATCGGAAATTTTGTACGCATGCAAGCCTTAATCGGTCTGGATTTGGACGATCTGAATAAACACCATCGACATCTGCTGGATGCTCTGCGCAAGGATCCACATAATATTGATCTGCTTTATGCGCTAGCCCTCACGGAAGACCAACTCGGACAAACCAATAACGCACTGGAGCGCCTGACCAAAGCACTGACGCTCGCGCCGCAAGATGAGGACATGATCAAAAATATCGGCTTCATCTATTTAAAAACAGGCAATGCTGAACAGGCGCGCCGCTATCTTCTTCAGGCTTCAGTAATGGATCAGGGAAACGAACAGATCATGCTGGCGCTGGGCAGGGCGTATTTTACCATGGGTGATTTTCAAAACGCCCTGAATTATTTTCTGAAATTGCAGGACAAAACGTTTCATGACGTCGATATTCATTACCATATCGCCATGTCTTACGGCAGGTTGAATCAGCAGGGAGAAGCGCACTACTATTTTGGATTATATTTTAAAAAAGAGAACAAAAGAGAAAGCGCCCTTTTCCATTTTCGCAAGGCGCTGGAATATTTTCCGGAGGGAACACCCCGGGCGGTAGCCATTAATAATTCCATCAGGGAATTAAAAGATAATCGTTCTCTGAAACCGGAAAAAAATAAAGAGCGCCCGCCAAAGACCCCTTAAGTATAATTTCCGTAATAACAAATAATTAACCAGATACCGCCGGTCAATCTTTATCATTGCGAAAAACGGGACAATACATTATACAGCAAACACTTTAATTATTGGAAAGGAGTCTGAAAACGTGAACATTTTAATATTTGGCCCCAACGGCAGCGGCAAAGGCACGCAAGGCGCAATCGTCCAGAAGAAATATGGAGTCCCCCATATCGAAACAGGTGTTATTTTTCGTCAGAACATCTCCAAGAAAACCCCGCTGGGGGAAAAAGCAAAAGCATTCATCGACCGGGGCGAACTGGTTCCGGACGACATCACCATTCCCATGATTCTGGACCGTCTTCAGGAAGACGACGCCAAAAACGGCTGGCTCTTGGACGGATTTCCCCGCAACCTGGCCCAGGCCGAAGCACTCTGGGCGGCCCTGCAGAAAGCAAACATTAACCTCGACTTTGTCATTGAAATCGATCTGGACCGTGAAACCGCCAAAA
Source organism: uncultured Smithella sp. (assembly GCA_964491435.1). Lineage (GTDB taxonomy): Bacteria > Desulfobacterota > Syntrophia > Syntrophales > Smithellaceae > UBA8904. Next base: position 3,006 of record CAZBGE010000005.1, on the reverse strand, counting down.
AGCGCATCATGGGACGCAGACTTTGCAAAACCGATAACAATCATCCGAACAATATTTACATTGACGCGATCAAACCCGCCGAAAAAGACGGCAAAACCGTCTGCCGCGTCTGCGGCTGTGAAGAGCTCTCCACCCGCGCCGACGATCAGGACACGGCCGCCATCGATAAACGCCACGGCATTTACTACGACACCAAGACCGGCACCCTGGCCGGCGTCAACTATTTTAAGGAAAGAACCAAGGTTATCGTAGTGGACGGCCGCGCCGGCGTAAAGGAAGTTTCTGAAGACCTGATGAAAAAACTGAGTTAATTGCACCCGCAACCATTTTAGGATATAAGCCCTCCAGAAACCTTTGGAGGGCTTTTTTTAAACACTTTATGGAAAACATTAGAAATTTCAGCATCATCGCTCACATTGACCACGGCAAGTCCACCCTGGCCGACCGGCTGATCCAGTACACCGGCGTCTGCAATGAAAGAAACTTTCAGGACCAGCTGCTGGACAACATGGACATCGAGCGCGAGCGCGGCATCACCATTAAAAGCAACGCGATCTCCCTGCCCTACCTGGCCAAAGACGGAAAAGATTATATTCTCAACCTGATCGACACGCCTGGTCATGTGGACTTTTCCTACGAAGTCTCCCGCTCGCTCGCCTCCTGCGAAGGCGTTTTATTGCTGATTGACGCAGCCCAGGGCGTCCAGGCGCAAACGCTGGCCAATCTTTACCTGGCCATGGAGCACAACCTGGAAATCATCCCCGTCATCAATAAAATCGATCTGCCCTCCGCAGACATTGAGCGCGTCCTGGAAGAGATCGACTCCGAGCTGGGGCTGGACCCGGATACGCATATCAAAGCCTCCGCCAAGGAAGGCATCGGCATCGAAGAAATTCTCGAAGCCGTTGTCCAGCGCATTCCGCCACCCAGGGGAAGCGCGGACCATCCTTTGGCCGCTTTGATATTTGACGCCAAATACGACGCCTACCGGGGCACCATCATTTACTGCCGGGTATTTGAAGGCAGCGTAAAAGCAGGCGATATTATTAAATTCATGTATAACGGCGCCAATTACAAAGTGGAGGAAGTCGGCCATTTTCTGCTGACACGCGCCAAACGTGACAAACTCTCGGCAGGCGAAGTGGGCTACATTATCGCCGGCGTGAAAACGGTCTCTGATGTCCGCACCGGCGACACGATCACCCTTCAAGACAGGCCATGCGCTGGGCCTCTGCCCGGCTTCAAGGAAGTCAAGCCGGTGGTTTTCGCTTCCATCTACCCCATCGCTTCCGACGACTACCAGGATCTGGCCGATTCGCTGGAAAAATACAAACTCAACGACGCGTCGTTCATCTATGAGAAAGACTCGTCGGCCGCCCTGGGACAGGGCTTCCGCTGCGGCTTCCTGGGGCTTTTACATCTGGACATCGTCCAGGAGCGGCTGGAGCGGGAATTTGATCTTTCCATCATCCTTTCCGTCCCCAGCGTCCGTTACCGCTTCACGCTCAAGGATGGCGGCACGCTATACGTGGACAACCCGACGCACTATCCTGATCCCGTCAGCATCGCCAAAGGAGAGGAACCCTATATCCGCGCTTCCATGATGCTTCCGGAGCGTTACCTGGGCGCGGTCATGAAGCTGTGCATGGAAAAACGCGGCGTCAATTCCAATTTGAACTACACGGGACCGGGACGCGCCGAACTGTCCTATGAAATGCCGCTGGCGGAAGTCATCTATGATTTTTACGACCGGTTCAAGTCCGTCACGCAGGGCTATGGCTCTTTTGACTACGACATCATTGACTACCGGGAAAGCAATCTGGTCCTGATGGATATTCTGGTCAACGGCGAAAAGGTGGATGCGCTTTCGCAAATCGTCCATCGCGAGAGGGCCCGCGCCCGCGCGCTGCTTGCCTGCGACCGCCTCAAAGACGAAATCCCCCGCCAGATGTACAAAATCGCCATCCAGGGCGCCATCGGCGGAGAAATCATCGCCCGCAGCACGATCAGCGCCTTCCGCAAGGACGTCACCGCCAAGTGTTACGGCGGCGATATCACCCGCAAGAGAAAACTGCTGGAAAAACAAAAGGAAGGCAAAAAGCGCATGAAGATGATCGGCTCGGTCAGCATCCCGCAAAGCGCGTTCCTGGCGGTTTTGAAGTCGGATAATGACTGATGTCCCGGGTCTTTACATTCACATTCCCTTCTGCGCAAGCAAATGCCGGTATTGCAGCTTTTACTCCGTCACACAAACACCCCTGATTCCCGAATTTGTCCGGGCCGTCATCCGGGAAATGGAATTTTACCAATCTCTTTTTCCCTCTTTCGACACCATCTACATTGGCGGCGGCACGCCTTCCCTGCTGCCCGTTTCACAAATCGACAACCTCCTGCAGGCGGCCCGCAGTCGTTTTATCATTGATCCGCAGGCGGAAATCACGGTCGAAGCCAATCCCGGAGACCTCTCGCTGGAATATCTTCAGACCCTGCGCAAAATTGGATTCAACCGCCTCAACATCGGCATTCAATCCTTTGACGATGCGCTTTTAAAATTTCTGGGGCGAAGGCATACGGCAAAAGAAGCCATTGCCGCCATTGATGCCGCCCGTAAAGCCGGTTTTGACAATATCGGAATCGATTTCATTTATGGCGTTCACGGCCAGAACATGACCATCTGGCGGCAGACACTTCAAAAAGCTCTGACTTTTTCCCCGGAACATCTGTCCTGCTACCAGCTTGCGCTGGACGCCCAAACCAATCTTTATCAATATTATCAGGAACATAACTTATCACTCCCCTCTGAAAATGAAGCACTGGAACTGTTTCTGACTACATCGCAGATTCTGACGGACGCCGGGTATCTTCACTATGAAGTCTCCAACTTCGCCCGGAGCGATTCCATACAGTCCCGTCATAACACCAAATACTGGAGGCATATCCCCTATCTGGGTTTGGGACCTTCCGCTCATTCTTTTCTGAAAAACAGACGCTGGTGGAATAAGGCGG